>JAFGFV010000249.1 GCA_016930895.1 Spirochaetales bacterium
ACGTGATCGACAAGTACCCCAAGATCAACATCATCCTGTCCCAGACCGGTGAGTTCAACCGCATCCAGGGCAAGCAGGTCATGGAGGCCTTCATGAAGGCCAAGGGCAACGAGATCGACGTGGTCTACGCCCACAACGACGACATGGCCATCGGCGCCATCCAGGCCATCAAGGAATACGGTCTGGACCCGGGCCAGGACATCTACCTGCTGTCCATTGACGCGGTGCGCGACGGCTTCGAGGCCATGGTGGCCGGCGACCTGAACCTCGTGGTGGAGTGCACCCCCCTGCTCGGGCCCAAGGGCTTCGACGCCATCGAGGCGGCCCTGCGTGGCGAGACCCTGCCCAAGTGGATCAAGTCCGACGACCAGGTGTTCCCCATGGCCGTGGCCAAGGACGTGATCGGAACTCGTAAGTACTAAAGCTTGCGCGTTCGCTCGGATTGGTGTAAAGAGTAGGGACAGTCATGGAAAACGGCGAGATCTTGCGACTGAGCGGTATCACCAAGAGTTTTCCGGGGGTCCTTGCTCTGGCTGACGTGGATTTCGCCCTCAAGCAGGGCGAAATCCACGCGCTTATGGGGGAGAACGGGGCGGGCAAGTCCACCCTGATCAAGGTGCTCACCGGGGTTCACAAGCGGGACTCCGGGGTCATCGAGTACCTGGGGGATCCCATCGACGTGCGCTCGCCCCTGCACGCCCAGGAGCTGGGGATCAGCACCGTGTACCAGGAGGTGAACCTGGTCCCCAACCTGTCGGTGGCGGAGAACCTGTTCCTGGGACGCCAGCCCATGCGCGCGGGCCGGATCGCCTGGAGGTCGATCAACGAACAGGCGGTCGAGATCCTCGCTCGCTTCGATCTGGACATCGACGTGAGGGAGAATCTCGGGCGCTACACCGTGGCCGTCCAGCAGATGGTGGCGATTGCCCGGGCCCTGGAGCTGCACGCCAAGGTGCTGATCCTGGACGAGCCCACCTCCAGCCTGAACATCGAAGAGGTGGAGAAGCTCTTCCAGCAGATGCGGCGGCTCAAGCAGGAAGGGCAGGCGATCATCTTTATCACCCACTTCGTGGACCAGGCCTTCCAGATCAGCGACCGGATCACGGTCTTGCGCAACGGTCGATACATCGGGACGTACCCGACCCGGGAGATCTCCAAGGTTGACCTGATCTCCAAGCTGCTGGGCCGGGAATACGAGAAGCTGACCGAGCTGGCGGTGGCCAGGACCAGTTCGGAGGAGGCGGCCGAGGCGGAGGCCTTTGTCCGCACCGAGGACCTGGGTCGCAAGGGCAGCATCAAACCCTTCAGCGTCAAGATCAGCAAGGGAAAGGTGGTCGGCTGCGCCGGCCTGCTGGGCTCGGGCAGGACCGAGCTGGCCAACGTGCTCTTCGGGATCGAGGCGGCGGACAGCGGCACGCTGTACGTGGGCGGGAGGGAGCTCAAGATCTCCAACCCCGGGAAAGCGATGCGCCACGGGATCGGTCTGAGCCCCGAGGACCGCAAGGAGCAGGGGATCGTCCCGCAGCTCTCCGTGCGGGAGAACATCGCCCTGGCGCTGCAGGTGCGCAGGGGCTGGTTCAAGAACCTGTCCAGCAAGGAGCAGAAGGAGATCGCCGAGCGCTACATCGAGCTCCTGGGCATCAAGACCCCTTCCACCGAGCAGCTCATGGGGAACCTGAGCGGCGGCAACCAGCAGAAGGTGATCATTGCCCGCTGGCTGGCCTCCGATCCCCAGTTCCTGATCCTGGACGAGCCCACCCGGGGCATCGACGTGGGGGCCAAGACCGAGATCCAGAAGCTGGTCGTGGAGCTGGCCCAGAAGAACCTGGCGGTGCTGTTCATCTCCTCGGAGATCGAGGAGATCGCCCGCTGCTCCAGCGAGGTCCTGGTCCTCCACAACCGTGAGGTCGTGGAGACCCTGCACGGCAAGGACATCAATGACCAGAACATCATGAACGCGATCGCCGAACGGCACGTGGAGGGTGGCACGGATGGCTGAGCAAACCACGACCAGCGTCGCGGTGGAACCCGCCGGGCGCACCCGGGGGCTCCCTCCCATCGTCTGGCCGCTCCTGGCCCTGGCGGCGATCCTGCTGTTCAATCTCATCCTGACCGAGGGGTTCTTCTCCATCGTCGTCAAGGACGGTCACCTCTTCGGCAGCCTGATCGACATCCTGAAACGGGCCGCTCCCACCCTGATCATCGCCCTGGGCATGACCCTGGTCATCGCCACCGGCGGGATCGACATCTCCGTGGGCTCGGTGGCGGCCATTGCGGGATCCGTGGGCGCGCTCATGATCCGGGGAACCAACATCGCCTACCTGGAAGAGGCCGCTCACGCCACGGCGCCGCTGCTCCCGGTGTTCGCCTTTGCCCTCCTGGCCGCGGCGGCCGCCGGGCTGTTCAACGGCGTCCTGGTGTCGATCGTGGGCATCCAGCCGATCGTGGCCACCCTGATCCTGATGATCACCGGCCGCGGGGTCGCCATGCTGGTCACCGGCGGGTACGTGCTGAGCTTTGACCACCCGCGCTTCGAGTACGTCGGCATCGGCCACCTCCTGGGTCTTCCCTTTCCCTTCATCATGGCCGTCGGGGTGTTCGTGGTCCTGTTCCTGCTGACGCGGCTGATCCCCCTCGGGCTGTTCGTGCAGGCCACCGGCGGCAATACCACGGCGAGCACCTACTCGGGGGTCAACACCCGGATCGTCAAGCTGCTGGTGTACCTGGTCTCCGGGATCTGCGCCGGGATCGCCGGCCTGATCCTGACTTCCGACGTCAAGGCCGCCGACGCCAACTACATGGGGCTGTGGCTGGAGTTGGACGCGATCCTGGCCGTGGTCATCGGGGGCACCGCCATGACCGGGGGCCGCTACAGCCTGTGGGGCACGATCGTCGGAGCCCTGATCATCCAGACCCTGACCACGACCATCCTGACCCGGGGGGTCCAGGTCCAGCTCACGCTGATCGTCAAGGCCGTGGTGGTGGTCCTGGTCATCCTGATCCAGTCCGAGCGCACCCGGGAGTTCCTCCAGAGGCCCCGCAGGCGCCTGCGGGCATCGGGGTAGCGGCATGAGCGCCACCCTGGACGTCGACAAGGGCGAAGGCCGCCGCAAGTCCGCCGACTGGCTGGCCGGGCTGCGGCAGCGGATCCCGATCCTCTCACCCGCGCTGGTGTTCATCGTGATCTTTTCGATCGGCGGGCTCCTCTACCGCAACTTCTTCTCCCTCGGGGTGCTGCTGAACCTGTTCACCGACAACGCCTTCCTAGGCGTTGCGGCGGTCGGCATGACCTTCGTGATCATATCCGGCGGGATCGACCTGTCGGTCGGGGCGGTCATCTCCACCAGCGCCATGATCATCGCCGTGGTCGATCAGGCGGGGGCCGGACCTCTCGTGGGGATACCCCTGGCCCTGGCCTTCGGAGCTTCCCTGGGATGCCTGCTGGGCCTGATCATCCATTTCTTCCGGGCCCATCCGTTCATCGTCACCCTTTCGGGGATGTTCCTGGCGCGCGGCCTGGGGTACGTGCTGAGCTGGCAGTCGGTGCCCATCGAGAACGAGTTCTATGCCCAGGCATCGCAGATTGGTATCCCCATGGGCGGCATCCTGAAGCTCTCGGTTCCGGCGATCATGTTCATCGGGGTGGTGATCATCGGCATCATCGTCCAGCGTGCCACCAAGTACGGGCGGAACATCTACGCTATCGGGGGCAACGAGACCTCGGCCTTCCTCATGGGCCTGCCCGTGGGCAGGACCAAGATCCTGATCTACACGGTGAGCGGCCTGCTGTCGGCCCTCGGGGGGGTGGTGCTGAGCTTCTACACCCTGCAGGGGTACGGGAACGCGGCCTTCGGGCTGGAGCTCGAAGCCATCGCCTCGGTGGTGATCGGCGGCACCCTCCTGACCGGAGGAGTGGGCTCCGTGCTGGGCACCCTGATCGGGGTGCTGATCCTGGGGCTGATCCAGACCTTTATCTCCTTTCAGGGCACCCTGAACGTGTACTGGACCAGGATCTTCATCGGCATGATGCTCTTTGCCTTTATCCTGCTGCAGAAGGCCCTCAGCCTGGGCGCGGTTCGGAGACAGAAGTAGCCGCCATCGCGGCGCGGCGCCGCCCCGATGCGCGAAGACTCGGCCCACGAAACCCCGATCCGGGAGGCGAGAGGATGCTGATCCGGGAGCAGGCGTCCGCAATCACCCCAGAGGGCCAGCCCATCCGCATTTTCGCGGTCGAGAACTCCAAGGGGCTGTCGGTTCGGCTCATGAGCTACGGCGCGACCCTGCTGTCCGTGCGGATGCCGGACCGGGAGGGCAGGATCGACGAGATCACGCTGGGTTTCGACGGCATCCCGGACTATCTGGACAGGCGGCGCGCCTCGGGGGCCAACCTCGACCCGTACTTCGGGACCACGATCGGACGCTACGCCAACCGCATCGCCCACGGAAGGTTCGCCATCGGCAGCCGGCGCTACGAGCTGGCCCGCAACGAGGCCGGGGTTCACCATCTCCACGGGGGCGATCGAGGGTTCGACAAGGTGCTGTGGACGGCCGAAGCCTTCGAGACGGCCGCCAGCGCGGGAGTGGTCTTCACCTATTCCAGCCCCGACGGGGAAGAGGGCTATCCCGGCAACCTGGAGGCCAGGGTGGCCTACACTCTCGACGAGGACGGCGTCTTGCGGATCGACTTCCAGGCCACAACGGACCAGCCGACCCCGGTGAACCTGGCGAACCATGCCTGCTGGAACCTGGCGGGCGCCGGGCTGGGCACGGTCCTGGATCATGAGCTGAGCCTCCACTGCAGCAGGTACCTGCCGGCCGATGAGAGCCTGATTCCCACCGGGGTGCTTGCGGAGGTCACGGGAACCCCCATGGACTTTCGCCGGCCCAAACGCATCGGCGCGGAGATCGACGCGGTGCCGGGGGGGTACGATCACTGCTTTCTCATCGACCGGTCCGACACGGACGGGAAGGACCCGCAAGCCGCAGCCCGGGTCCGCGACCCCGCGGGCGGCAGGTGCATGGAGATATCGACCACCATGCCGGCGCTACAGTTCTACTCGGGGAATTTCCTCGAGGGGGTACTGGGCAGAAACGGCGCGAGAATGAGCAAACACGGCGGCCTGGTGCTGTTGACCGAGTATCCTCCCGATTCTCCGAATCGGCCGGAGTTCGAATCGCCGATCCTGAAGCCGGGGTCGCCGTATCGACACTGCACCCAGTACCGGTTCTACGGGGAATAGGGGCGGGGCCCCGGAGGTGAGTGACACGGATGAAAGCTCTGGTCCTGAAGGAGTACAAGCGCTTCGCGTACGAGGAGGTGCCGCAGCCTGAGCCGGGTCCCGGGGAGGTGCTGATCAAGGTCAAGGCCTGCGGCATCTGCGGCAGCGACGTCCATGGGATGGACGGCTCCACCGGCCGGCGGATTCCCCCGATCGTCATGGGGCACGAGGCGGCGGGCACCATCGAGTCCCTCGGACCGGGGGTGCAGGGCTGGCAGACCGGTGAGCGGGTGACCTTCGATTCCACCGTGTACTGCGGGAGCTGCTGGCACTGCCGCCGCGGGGAGATCAACCTGTGCGACAACCGCCGGGTGCTGGGGGTGTCCTGCGACGAGTACCGGAGGGACGGGGCCTTCGCCGAGTACGTGGCGGTGCCCCAGCACATCCTGTACCGGATCCCGGAAGGGGTGGGCTACGAACAGGCCGCCATGGTGGAAGCGGTCTCGATCGCCGCGCACGGGGTCAACCGGCTCTCTCCGCGCCTCGGGGACGCCGTGGTCGTGGTGGGGGCGGGCATCATCGGGCTGCTGGTCGTCCAGGTGCTCAAGGCCGCCGGGTGCGGCCTGGTCGCGGCGGTCGACGTGGCCGCCGAGCGCTTGGAGATGGCCCGCCGGCTCGGGGCGGACGTGGGCCTGGACCCCACGCGGGAGGAGGTGGCCTCCCGGGTTCGTGAGCTGACCGGCGGGAGAGGCGCCGACGGGGCGGTGGAGGCGGTGGGCAGCACCGCGGCCGTGCAGACCGCGGTCGCGGCGGTGCGCAAGGGGGCGACCTTGGCCCTGATCGGGAACGTGAGCCCGAGCGTGGAGTTTCCCCTGCAGTCGGTGGTGACCCGGGAGATCTCGGTCAACGGCAGCTGCGCCTCCCGCGGGGAGTACCCGGCGGCCATCGACATGATCGCCCGCAGGAGGATCGACGTGGACGCGCTGATCAGCGCCACCGCGCCGCTCCGCGAGGGGGCTGAATGGTTCCGGCGCCTCTACGAGCGCGAGAAGGGCCTGATCAAGGTCGTGCTCGTGCCGTGAGGCCGAGCCGGACGCCGGCGGCTACTCGGGCCCTGGTGAGCGGGCGTAGGCGAGGCGGCCCCGGAACAGGGTCTTGTCCACCACGAGCGCCTCGGCCCCGGGGCTCCAGCGAAACTGAACGAGGTCTGCGGCCATGCCGGGGGTCGGATCGGCCGAGGAAGGCTGCTCCGGGGCCCCCAGGAGGCGCGCCGGGTTGAGCGTGCACAGCCGCACGGCCTCTCCAATGCTGCAGCCCGTGGCCCGGACGAACTGGGCCACTCCGCGGTCCAGGAGGTGGCCGGCGCCGGCCAGGATCTCCGTGCCTGCCACGCCCAGGTGTCCGTCCTCGAACACCTGCACGTCGATCGCCCCCCACTTGTGCAGCCCCGGACGGTGGCCGCCCAGCGCCGCCGCGTCGCTGACCAGGAGGAGCCGCCCGAGGCCCTTGACCCGAAGGAACACCTTGAGCACGGCCGGCGGCAGGTGAAAGCCGTCGGCAATGATCCCGGCCCACAGCCGGTCTTCGGCGAGCTGCTCCCAGATGTAGTTGCGCAGGCGCGGGATCAGGGGATGGCTGCCGTTGCCCAGGTGGGTGGAGAGGAGCGCTCCCGCCTCCACGGCCTCGCGAACCCGCTCGGGAGCGCAGGCGCAGTGGCCGATCGCGGCAATCACGCCCTGGCCGCTGACCCGTTCGATGAACTCGAGAGCGCCCTTGCGCTCCGGCGCCAGGGTCACGATCCGGATGCGCCCCCCTGCGGCCTCCTGCCAGGACATGAACTCACCGAAATCCGGATCACGAACATAGCGCGCGTCGTGGGCTCCCCGCGGGCCGTCTTCCGCGCAGATGTACGGGCCCTCGATGTGCACCCCCGGAACTGCGGCGGCGAGCTGCGGGTCGGTTTCCAGGGCGAGGCTCAGGGTGCGCAGGCCGGCCCGGATCTTCTCCCCGGGGGCGGTGACGAAGGTCGGAAGGTGCCGGGTGGTGCCGGAGGCGGCCAGGACTGCCACGATGCCGGCGACATGCTTCGGGTCGAGCTGGGGAGCGTTGTAATCCATGCCCGCGTATCCGTTGACCTGCCCGTCCAGGAACCCCGGCGACAGGTAGGGCGCGCCGGGCGGAAGAGGGCAGGGCCGTACCGCGACGACCCGTTCCCCCCGGATGCTCAGCGAAACCCCCTTGCCGGTGTAGACCCAGACCCCCGTCAACTCGAAGCTCTCGTTCATGCGATGCTTCCGGTGCCGGAGACTACTGTACCCCGGAGCGGGGCGGGGCATCCACCCTGCGAGAGCCGCGGCAGCGCGGCACAAGCGCGGAGGCAGCGCCGAGGCAGCGTGGCCGTGGAGCCCGGCCCTCCGCCTTGACCCCGGGGAATTCGCCTTAGTACCTTCAACAAACCGACCGCGCCAAAGCGCGCCGGCGAGACTGCGGCGGCGAGAGTCGCTACGGGAGGCAGCATGACCGAGGCTTTGCAGTTTGTTCACGAGCCGGGTAGCCGCGATCAGCACTCGGTGGTCGTTTACGCCCTCAGCACCTGCGGCTTCTGCAGGCGGGCGCTGGAGTTCTTGCGGAACAACGACGTGGACTTCCGGTACGTATACGTGGACCAGCTTCCTTTGGAGGCCAAAGCGTCCCTGAAGCAAACGCTCCATGAACGGCACCAGATCCGAGAGCTGTACCCGACCCTCATTCTGAACGATTCGCAGGCCCTTACGGGCTTCGACCGCGAGGAGTGGCAGCGGGTGCTGGGGTTGGAGTGACCATGCCCGGCACTCACAAGACCATCGAGCAGACCTGGCGCTTCGTGACCATGGTGGCAAGCCATCAGGGTTGGGTCCTGAACTCCGACCAGGATTTTCTGGAATCCCTGGTCGAAGGGCTCACGGTCAACCACAACCGCTATGGCTACTACCTGTGCCCGTGCCGGGACACTCTCGGCTCTCGGGAATCCGACGCCGACGTGATCTGTCCCTGCCAGTACGCCGGCCCGGACATCTCCGAGTACGGCCAGTGCTACTGCGCCCTGTACCTGAGCGAGGCCCTCCGCAACCAGGGGCAGGAACCCCGGCAGATCCCCGAGCGGCGTCCGTTGGAAGCCTGAGCCCGTTGGAAGCCTGAGCCTGCTCGGCGCCGCTAGGCGCTGCGGGGCGTCGCCTGGCTACACGCCCTTGCGATCGAAGCGCACCGAACGGGTGTCCCGCTCTTGGCCCGTGGGTTCCACGAGGGGACCATAGAGCTCCGGCCGGCGCGTGCGGATCCATCGCTGTCCAGTGCTCTCCTCGAGGAGCGAGAGGTCCAGGTCCGCCATGACCATGTCGTCGCCCGCCCTGCAGGTCTCCGTGAGGATCCGCCCGTAGGGGTCGATGATCATGGCGTTGCCCGTTCGGATCTCATCGTCGTCCACGCCCACGCCGTTGGAGAACACCAGGAACAGGCCGTTGTCGTGGGCCCGGGTCGGGAGCCAGCGCATGAGCCACCCCCTCCCTTTGGGCCCGCGGAGCTCCGCTTCGATGGCCTCGGGGTCCTCCAGGCGCCTGTCCCAGAGCTCCCGGGACACGAGCCCCATGGTGTGCTCGTTCATGGATGCGCAGCCTCCGGTCTGATGGGGCGCCAGCAGGATCTGCGCCCCCTTCAGTGCCGTGATGCGCACGTTCTCCCCCAGGTTGTTGTCGTAGCAGGTCAGCACCCCGGCCCTGACGCCGAAGGGCGTGTCAAAGACCGTGTAGTCGCGCCCCGACTCCATGTGTTCGCTCACGAAGCAGTGCAGCTTGCGGTGCCGCACGAGCGTACCGTCCGGGAACGCGACCACGTAGGTGTTGTACAGCCCCGCCTCCGGGCCGTCGCCCTCCCGTTCCACCAGCCCGGCTCCCACCCCCATTCGGTAGGTGCGGGCGCGGTCGATCAGGGCCCTGGAGGACGACCCCGAGAAAACCGGCTCGGAGAGCTCCAGGAGCTCGGGCCGGGAGAGGTGTCGAAGGAACCAGTAGCCGGTAAGGCAGCACTCGGGGAAGACGATGATCTGCACCCCCGCGGAGGCGGCCTTCTCCAGGAAACCGTCGATCTTTCCAAGGTTGGCGGCCTTGTCGCCGGGGGCGTGCTCGAACTGGACCGCGGCCGCGCGGATGATCTTGCTCATGGTCTGGCCTTTCTTTTCGGCGGAATCTGTATCAGAATAGCGGCGCGACCCCTCTACCGCAAGGCCGGCGGTTTGTTTCCGCCGGCCGTGCCTGCCTGCCCGTTGGCACGGAAGCTCAGGGGGTCAGGAGGCGCCTGTGGCACCCCCCGGTAGGCCACGCCGCTTGCACTACGCGTGGGTCATCGCCGCCCTCAGCGCCGCGGCGGTGATCGGGGCCCTGGGATTTGGGCGCTTCGGGTACACGGTAATCCTGCCCGCCATGGAGGAACACCTGGCTCTGAGCGACGTGCAGGCCGCGGACCTGGCCACCGGCAACATGCTCGGATACCTGGTGCTGTCGATTCTTGGCGGTGTGCTGGCGGCCCGTTTGGGCTCGAGACTGGTGGTCACGGTCTTTCTCTTGGTGACCTGCGGAGGCATGGTGCTGACCGGCCTGGCGCGGGGGTACGGAGGGGCGCTGTTTGCCCGGACCCTGACCGGGATGGGCAGCGGCGGGGTCAACGTGCCCGTGATGGCCCTGGCGGCGGCGTGGTTCTCCCCGCGCCGCCGGGGCATGGCCATGGGCATCACCGTCAGCGGCTCCAGCATCGGCCTGTTCATTACCGGGCTGCTCATCCCGCCGATCCTCGAGCGCTTCGGCGGGCAAGGGTGGCGCTACGGGTGGTACGTGCTGGCGGCCTCCACCGGCGCGATCGCAGTGCTGAGCGCCTTGCTCCTGCGGGAGCGCCCGGAGGAGCTGGGGCTCCGGCCCTTCGGAGGCGGGCCCGTAGGGGCGCCCGGAGGCAGGCTCGCAGGCCGGGTGGCTTCGGGGGCGCCCCCCTGGTCGAAGTGGCGGCAGGTCTACGCCGCCCCGCAGGTGTGGCGGCTCGGGGCCGTCTACGCGGCCTTCGGGTTTTCCTACGTGATCTACGCTACCTTTTTCGTCCGTTACCTCACGGGCGAAGGAGGGTACGCGCTGCAGCGGGCGGGTTCTCTGTGGTCCACGGTCGGGATTGCCAGCGTCGCGAGCGGGTTCGTGTGGGGAGCCGTGAGCGACCGGTTGGGGCGGAAGCTGGCCCTGTGCCTGGTCCTGCTGCTCCAGGGCGGAAGCTACGTGCTTTTCGGGTTGTGGCGGGCACCCGCGGGGTTCCTGGTTTCGGCCCTGCTGTTCGCCCTGACGGCCTGGAGCGTCCCGGCCCTGATGGCGGCCTCGGTCGGTGACCTGACGGAGGCCCGACTCGCCCCGGCGGTGTTCGGGTTCATCTCCCTGTTCCTGAGCATCGGCCAGGTGGCCGGCCCCTTCGCCGCCGGGCGCATCGCCTCCGCCACCGGTTCGTTCGCCGCCGCCTTCGTGACCGCCGGCGCGGTGGCCGTGGCCGGCGCCGTCAGAGCTCTGCTGAGGCCTGCGGCGGGTTCCCCGGCGGGCGAAGGGACAGCCGGAGGGACGGTTGCGGGCCCACGCATGCCCCGGTAGAATGCAGAGACCGCTCGGGGAGACCGGAATCCCGGGCGGAGGCCCGGAGACGCTCGTGAACAAGACCGCCGCATATGCTCTCAGGCTCGAGCCGCTCCTTCGCGATCCTGGCAACGCCGCGGAGGTGGTCCGTTTGCTGCTGGCGGAGTCCGGTCTGCCTGGCCCGCGCGGGAACCTCGAGCTCGCCTGGGCTTTCGCCGATGCCGTGAGCTCAGCCCCGGTACCGGCCGCCTGGCTGCCCGAGCTGTGCCGATGGGCAGGCATGGAAGCCGCTGAAGCGCCGACTGGGGATGCCCGGGAGTACCTGCCGTTCTGCGCGGTCGTTGCCTTCGGCGCCCTGTACTGCGGCCCCAACTGCGCCCATCCTTCGACCGGATCGGACAGCCGCACCTGCACGCCCGTCCAGCGCGAGTGCCTCCTGCAGGCGGTCCGCCGTGCCGCAGAGGACTCCCGCTGGCGCATGCGTGAGGCCGCGGCCATGGCGCTCCAGCGAGTGGGAGAAACCTCCCCTGAAGAGCTGCCGCAGATCCTCGATCCGTGGCTGGCCGGCAGTTCGCTCCTGGCCAGGAGGGGGGTGATCGCCGCCCTGGCGCATCCGCCGCTGCTGAGAGACCCGGCGATCGCCCGGTATGCGCTGGAGACGGCTGACGCGATCCTGGTCGACGCTGCAGCCGTGCCTGCCGAGGCCCGCAGGTGCGAGGAGTTCCGCGTGCTGACCAAGGGTCTGAGCTACGCCTTGAGCGTGATCGTCATCCGCCTGCCGTCGGCGGGATTCGAACTCCTGGAGCGCTGGGTTGCCTGTCCCGACCGGGATATCCGGAAGGTCATGGCGGCCAACCTCAAGAAGCGGCGCCTCGAGACTGCGGCCCCGCAGCGCGTCGCTGCGCTCACCCGGCTCCTGGCCGCCGGGTCCCGCTGAGAGGCACCGGGGGGAGCTACCATGCAGCAGCTTATGGCGAAGGATCCGATCGCCCATCCCGTTCTGGAGTCCCTCCGGCGCCTGGAGGGCGCGGCGCCGCAGCGGCCCCTGGGCCGGGGGGAGCGGGTCCTGATCGTGAGCGATCTGCACCTCGGCAACGGGGGAAGCCGCGACGACTTTCGCCGCAACGCGTCCCTGTTCGAGGCTGCCCTGCGGCGGTACTACCTTCCCGAGGGCTTCCTGCTGGTGCTGAACGGGGACATCGAGGAGCTGCAGCGTTTCCCCCTGCCGGAGGTCCGGCGGGCCTGGCGGGGGATGTTCGAGCTGTTCGGCGAGTTCCGCCGCGGGGCAGGGCTGTACAAGATCTACGGGAACCACGACTTTGCGCTGTCCCTGCGGGAGGACCCCTTTCCGGCGGAGCGCCTGCTGGAGGGGCTGCGCCTGACGCGGGACGGGCAGAGCCTGTTTGTGTTCCACGGCCACCAGGCCTCGCTCTTCCAGGAACGCTTCATGAGCCTCTCGGGCCTGGCCCTGCGCTACGTGGCTACGCCGCTGGGCTTCCGGAGCTACTCGACCTCCCACGACAGCCGCAAGAAGTTTCGGGTGGAGCGGCGCGTGTACACCTTTGCGGCTGCCGCGAAGACGGTGGCGCTGATCGGCCACACGCACCGGCCCCTCTTCGAGTCCCTCTCCAAGATCGACGTGCTCCGTTTCCGGATCGAAGGGTTGTGCCGGGAGTACGCCGAGGCGCGGCCCAGAAAGCGGGAGGGCCTGGAAGAGGAAATCCGCCGGTCCAAGGCCGAGCTGGAGAGGCTGTACGAGGTCAAGGGCGAGATGCCTCACACCCCCAGCCTCTACAATTCGCGCTTCCTGGTCCCCTGCCTGTTTAACTCCGGGTGCGCCGTGGGAAAACGCGGGTTCACCGCCCTGGAGATGCGCGGCGGCGACATCGCCCTGGTGCACTGGTTCGACCGGCGGCGGAGCGACCGGCACCTGCAACCGGGCGCCGGCGTGGACTCCACGGGCGACCCGGGAGATTCCGAGGAGAACCCCCAGCAGCTCGGAGACAGTGACTACTTCCGCGTGGTTCTGAACCGGGACAGCCTGGACTACGTCTTCACCCGCATCCGCCTTCTGGCCTGAGCGGGGCCCAGGGCGGCGGATCCCCGCTCCGGGGGAGCCCGGACCAGCGGGTGCGGCCGACCGCGGGCCCTACTTGGACATCTTCTTGACGGTATCCGCGTAGACCGACCAGTACTTCCGGAACGAGTAGGGCCCCTTGCCTTCCACGGCGTTGTCCACGCGGCCTAACAGCTTTGCGTGGCAGGGCATGCAGATATCGCGACCCAGGCGGAAAACGTAGTTCGTATCCAGGTGAGCGTTTTTGATCGTCTTTCCGCAAATGTCGCACATCACTTGGACCATCAGAAGTTCCTCCTCGCAGCTATTAGTCTACACCATATTCTCGGCAAGCTCAAACCTCGGGGCGAGCGATAGTGCGCACCGGCCGCGGCGTATTGTCGCGCCCGGTCTCCTTCAGGTAGAATGAGCGCTTCTATGAAAACAGTATCCTACACGGTCAAACCGAACATCCCCGAGCGCCTCAGGCCGCTGGAGGAGATCGCCAACAATCTCTGGGTCAGCTGGAACTTCGACGCGGTCATGCTGTTCATGCGCCTGGATTTCGACGCCTGGCAGCAGTCGCACCTCAATCCCGCCCGCGTCCTCGGGCTCATCCCCCAGAGCCGCCTCGAGGAGCTCGCGGAGGACGACTCCTTCGTGGCCGCCCTGGAGGCGGTGTACGGCAGGTTCCAGAAGTACCTGAAGAGCGAGCGCTGGTACAAGGGCGACAACTCCGACGTGATCGCCTACTTCTCGATGGAATACGGCCTGGACGTGAGCCTGCCGATCTACTCGGGAGGTCTGGGCGTGCTGGCCGGGGACCACCTCAAGAGCGCCTCGGACCTGGGACTGCCGCTGGTCGGGGTGGGGCTGCTGTACCGCCAGGGCTACTTCCAGCAGTACCTGAACCCTGACGGCTTTCAGCAGGAGATCTACCCGGAGAACGACTGGTACACCATGCCCGTGCGCCTGCGCCTGGACGAGCAGGGCCAGCCGCTCAAGGTCTCGGTCAGGCTCGACGGCTTCGGCGTCACGGCCCAGATCTGGGAAGTCAAAGTCGGCAAGATCTCCCTGTACCTGCTGGACACCAATATCGAAGACAACGATCCGGCGAACCGGGCGATCACCGCCACCCTCTACGGCGGGGACCAGGACATGCGCTGCCGCCAGGAGATCCTCCTGGGAATCGGAGGCATCCGGGCGCTGGAGACGCTGGGGCTGCATCCGGCGGTCACGCACATGAACGAGGGGCACTCGGCGTTCCTCGGGCTGGAGCGCATCCGACGCCTGGTCAAGGACCGGGGCTTGAGCTTTCCGGAGGCCCTGCAGGTGGTGTGGCCGACCAACGTGTTCACCACCCACACGCCGGTGCCGGCGGGCAACGAGCGCTTCGGGGGCGAGCTCATGGGGCGCTACTTCCGGGAGTTCGCGGGGGAACTGGGCCTGAGCTGGAAGGAGTTCCTCGCCCTCGGGCGGGAGCGACCCGAGGACGACCACGAGAGCTTCTGCATGACCGTGCTCGCCCTCAACCTCGCGGCCTACTCCAACGGGGTCAGCCGTTTGCACGGGCATACCTCCCGGAAGATGTGGAGCGCCCTGTGGCCCGGGCTTCCGGCCGAAGAGGTGCCGATCAAGAGCATCACCAACGGGGTGCACCCCCGGACCTGGATCTCCCACAACATGGTCGAGCTCCTGGACCGCTACCTCGGGCCGCGCTTCGAGAGCGACCCCACGCAGCTCGAGCTGTGGGAGCGCATCGACCGGGTCTCGGACGAGGAGCTGTTTCGGACCCACGAGCGGCGGCGCGAGCGCCTGGTG
>JAFGFV010000250.1 GCA_016930895.1 Spirochaetales bacterium
AGGCAGCCCCCCGCCCCGACGAAGGGCTCCAGGATAAAACAGGCCAGGTTGTTGCCGAAGCGGCGGAAGTGCGCCCGAAGCATTTCCGGATCGTTGAAGCGGGTGACCACGACCTCCTCGGCGATCGCCTCCGGGAGACCGCTGGTTTCCACGTGCTGGAAATCGGTGTGGTCCTCGGCGTGGAAATCGACCCCTTTCAGGGCCCACGGTTGGGCCCCGTGCCAGCCGCCCCCGATCTTCATGACCAGCTCCCGGCCGGTGTACGCCCTGGCGAGCAGGGTGGCGTACATGGTGGCCAGCGAACCGCTGGTCGTGAAGCGCACGCGCTCCGCGCCGGTCAGGCGGCAGATCAGCTCGGCGGTCTGGATCTGCAGGACGTCCGTGAAGCCCGTCTGCAGACCAGTCCCGCCGGCAAAGGCCTCGCGCAGCGCCTGCGTCAGCACGGGTGGGTTGTGGCCGAGGATGTTGGCGTAGTGTCCCTGCCAGAAGTCCAGGATGCGGTGGCCGTCCTCGTCCACGATGTAGCCCCCGGCCGCAGAGGCTATCCGGGGAGGAAAGGGACGGATCAGCCGCAGGGTGTGGCTGCCGCCGTCCACGAGCACGGACCGCGCCCGTTCCTGCAGGGAGGCCGAGCGCGGGCTGCGGCGGGCGAGCTCCTGGTGCAGCTCGGCGATCAGCCGGCTGTAGTCTCTGCGGCCCTTGTCTCGACTGGGGGCGATGTTTCGGTGGCTCATGAGTACGGCAGATCATACGGGCTCCCGCGGATTGTTTCAAGGAGCGCAGGCGGCACGGCGGTGCTCCTTGGACATCGCGCCCGGATGGTGTAGAATCGCCGGGAACCCCACGGTAGCGAAAGGAGTGCCCATGAACCCCGATCCCAAGCAGGTCAAGCAGCGGCTCAAGCGGCAGCGCATCGAGACCCCCTCCTGGGGCTACGCCGATTCCGGCACCCGGTTCGGGACCTTCGGTCAGCCCTCCGCGGCCCAGAGCCTGGAGGAGAAGCTCGAGGACGCGGCCCAGGTGCACAAGTACACGGGCGTCTGCCCGACGGTGGCACTTCACATCCCGTGGGACAAGACCGACGACTGGACCCGAATCAAGGAGATCGCCGCGAACCTGGGGCTCGGTCTGGGGGCGGTGAACCCGAACCTCTTCCAGGAGGAGGACTACAAGCTCGGGAGCCTCTGCAATCCCGACCCCGCGGTGCGGCGCCGCGCCGTGGCCCACGTGCGGGAGTGCATCGACATCGCCCGCACCATCGGCTCCCGGGACATCAGCCTGTGGCTGGCGGATGGGACCAGCTACCCCGGGCAGGACAGCTTCCGGGAGCGCAAGCACCGCCTGGAGGAGACCCTGGCGGAGATCTGCGGGGCCATGGACCACGGCATGCGGCTCCTGATCGAGTACAAGTTCTTCGAGCCCGCCTTCTACCACACCGACGTGGGGGACTGGGGCACCGCCTACATGCTGGCCCTCAAGCTGGGCGAGAAGGCCCAGGTGCTGGTGGATCTGGGCCACCACCCGCTGGGGACGAACATCGAGCAGATCGTGGCCGTGTTGCTGGACGAAGGCAAGCTCGGGGGATTCCATTTCAACAACAAAAAGTTCGCCGACGACGACCTGACGGTCGGCTGCATCAATCCCTACGAGCTGTTCCTGATCTACAATGAGCTGGTCGCCGCCGGCGGTGGCGCAGACGCCGTGGCCTACATGATCGACCAGTCCCACAACCTCAAGAACAAGATCGAGGAGACCATCCAGTCGGTCATGAACCTGCAAGAGGCCTATGCCAAGGCGCTCCTGGTGGACCGCGAGGCGCTGGGCAGCGCCCGGCGGCAGGGCCGAATCGTGGATGCCGAGGAGTGCCTGAAGGACGCCTTCGCCACCGACGTGCGTCCCCTTCTTCGGGAGGTCCGGGAAGAAATGGGGCTGGACCCGGATCCCCTCGGGGCGTACCGGGCCGCCGGGTACACGGACCGGAAGGCAGCGGAGCGGGGCCCGCGCCACGGCAAGGCCAAGGCCGGCGGATACCAGAGCTGAGGGGGATGTCGATGGGCTCCAGAAGCAGCACGGACAGGTACGTTGCCGTCGACCTGGGGGCGGAAAGCGGGCGGGTCATCGTCGGGGAGCTTTCGGGTATCGAGATCGTGCACCGCTTCGCAAACCGCCCGGTGCGGGTGGGGGATTCCCTGTACTGGGACATCCTGGCGATCTTCGCGGAGGTCAAGGAGGGGCTTCGCGAGGCGTTCCGGCGCTACCCCAGGCAGATCGTCGGTATCGCCCTGGATACCTGGGGGCTGGACTACGGGCTTCTGGACGCGCAGGGAGACCTGTTGGGCAACCTGTACCACTACCGGGACCGGCGCACGGACGGGATGCCGGAGCAGCTCTGGACGGTGGTGCCGCGTCAGGAGGTCTTCCGGCAGACCGGCATCCAGTTCATGCAGATCAACACCCTGTACCAGCTGTATGCCCACTGCAAGCAGAAACCGGAGGTGGTGGGCCAGGCCCGGAGCCTCCTGCTTCTGCCGAGCCTGCTGAACTACTGGCTGACCGGCGTCGCGGTGGACGAGTACTCTCACGTGACCACCACGCAGCTGTACAATCCCCAAGAGCGGGACTGGGCCTGGGAGCTGATCGACGCGCTCGGCTTCGACAGGCGTTGGTTCGGCAGGATCGTGATGCCGGGGACCGTGCTGGGGCCGCTCCTGCCTCACGTGGCCGAGGAGGTGGGGGCGGGCCCGGAGGTGAGGGTCATCGCCCCGGCGACCCACGACACGGGCTCCGCGGCCGCGGCCACGCCCGCCCTGGGAGAGGGGGAGCATGCCTTCCTGAGCTCGGGAACGTGGTCGCTGCTGGGGGTGGAGATCCCCGAACCCATCCTGAGCGACAAGGCCTACCGGTACAACTTCACCAACGAAGGGGCCGCCACCGGCGGGATCCGTCTGCTGAAAAACATCACCGGACTGTGGATCGTGCAGGAATGCAAGCGCTCCTGGGACCGGGAGGGCCCGGAGCGCTCGTATGGCGAGCTGGTCGAGCTGGCCGAGAAGGCGGGGCCGGCGAGCTTCACCATCGACGTCAACGATCCCCGCTTCCTGAAGCCGGGGCTGATCGACGACAGCATGCCCGACCGGATCCGGGCCTACTGCGCGGAGACCGGGCAGCGGTGCCCCGCGGAGCCGGGGGCGCTCGTGCGGGGGGTCCTCGAGAGCCTGGCTCAGCTGTATGCCCGCACCATCGGCGAGCTGGAGGAAATCACCGCCCGGCGGATCCGGGAGCTGTACATCATCGGAGGCGGGAGCCGGAACGAACTGCTGTGCCGTCTCACCGCCCAGGCGGCGGGCATCCCGACCTTCGCGGGGCCGGTGGAGGCCACCGCCCTCGGCAACATCCTGGTCCAGGCCCTGAGCTTGGGCCGCCTCGACAGCCTGGCGGCCGGGCGGGCGGAGCTGCGCCGCTCGTTCCCGATCCAGGAATACCTCCCCGAGGGCAGGGCTTGAGCTCTCTTGCCCTGCGGGGCGGGGTGCCGCTCAGGAGCCGGCCGTTCCCCGCTTGGCCGGTCTTCGACGACCGGGAGATCGAGGCCGCGACACGGGTGCTCCGCTCCGGCGTCTGGTGGCGCCCGCGTTTCGGCGAGGGACTGGTCGACCCGGAGCTTCTCTACCGCCACCAGGACGGGGGGGGAGAGGGGAGCCCCTCGGAGGTCACGCTCTTCCAGCAGGAGTTCGCCGATCTGCAAGGGGCCCGGTACGCGGTGGCCTGCAGCAACGGTACGGCCGCGGTCGACCTGGCGGTGCGGGCCCTGGATATCGGCCCGGGTGCCGAGGTCATCGTACCGGCGTACACGTACATCGGAGGGGTGACGGGGGTGCTGCACTCCGGGGCGGTCCCGGTCTTCGCGGACATCGATCCCGAAACCTACAACCTCGACCCCGCGCGGGTGGAGGAGGCGATCACTGACGCGACCGCGGCGGTGATCCCCTGCCACTTCGGCGGCCAGTGCGCGGATCTCGATGGTTTGCGGGAGGTCTGCAGCCGCCGCGGCCTGCGGCTGATCGAAGACGCGGCCCATGCCCACGGGGCGGCCTGGAGGGGGCGCACCGCGGGAGGAGCGGGGACGATCGGCGACCTGGGGACCTTCTCCTTTCAGAGCTCCAAGAACATGACTGCAGGGGAGGGGGGGATGGTGGTGACCGGGGAGGCCGAGCTGGCCGCTCGGGTCGAGTCCCTGGCCTGGTCCGGCAGGCGCCACGGGCACCCCTGGTACGAGTTCCACGAGCTGGGGTGGAACGCCCGCCTCACGGAGCTGCAGGCCGCGGTCCTGCGGGTCCAGCTGACCCGGGTCCGGGAGCAGAACGCCCGGCGGCGGGAGAACGCGGCGGTGCTGCGGGGCCTGCTGGCGGAGATCGAGGGCCTGGAGCCGATCCGGATCGATCCGCGCGGGGACCAGTGGTCGGTGCACATCTTCATGATCCGCTACGACCGGGCCGCCTTCGGGGGCGCGGAGCGGGGGCGGCTTCTGGCAGCCTTGGACGCGGAGGGGATCCCGGCTTCCGGGGGATACACCCATCCGGTGTACCGCAACCCGATGTTCCTGCAGCGGCGCTTCCTGCCGCCGCCGCGCGCCGGCGGCGAGGCTCACGACGCCGGGGGCGGGCACGCAGCGGCCGGGGTGGACTACTCCCGGTACGCGGCGCTCTGCCCGGTGGCCGAGCGCGCCTGCGGGGGGGAGGCCCTGTGGCTGGAGCAGCGGCTGTTCCTGGGGGAACCGGAGGACATGGAGGATATCGCCGCCGCCTTCCGCAAGATCCAGGGACACCACGCGGAGCTGGACTGAGGTGAGCTGGGCTGGACTGAGCCGAGGCCGCACCGGAGCCGTTGCGGCCCTGCGGACCGAGCGCCCATCCCTCAGAGAGGCCCGGGAGCAGCCGCGGCAAAGTCCTTTTCCCCCCTTTGCACGCGGCAGCACTCGTACAGCGGGTCGTGCTCCAGGTACAGCA
>JAFGFV010000251.1 GCA_016930895.1 Spirochaetales bacterium
GTGGACCTGTCCATGTACACCCTGATCGACGCGGCGGTGGCGCGGATGGTCCCCGAGATCCACCTGCTCGCCGCAGGTCCCCTGCCGAAAGACGTGCAGCAGGTCAAGGAGATCACCCTCTTGTCACCCGACGAGGATGCGGAGATCTACCTGGCCGGGGAGCAGCTGGTCGGGCGCATCCAGCAGGGTGCCCTGACCCTGCCCTACTTCCCTCTGGCGGTGGGATCCACCATCCGGATCGAGAAGCGCCGAGAGGGCTACTACACCTCGACGGAGGACCTGGAGATCGTTGAGCCCCGGGTCGAGATCACCCTGCGCCCGTTGACCCCTAGGACCCGCTGGGCCACAGAGCTCACCTGGAGCACGAAGCAGCTCTTGGGGTTCGGGCTCGCCCAGCGCTGGTATCCGGTCACGGACATCCTGTTCCTGGCCCTCGAGCACTACCTCTACCTGCAGCACGACCTGACGGAAACCGGCAGGGCGGTCTTTCACCACGACCTGGAGCTCCTGGTGGGCGGCTACCCCTTTTCCCGGGTGGACGCGCGCTTTCGGATCGGGCTGTCCACGGGCCTGGGCATGATCGTGACCTACTTCAGCCTCCCGGACCAGCCGGTGTACACGGACTTCTACTTCAACGTGATCAACCTCTGGCTGGAGTGGAACTGGGTACGGTGGGCCGTGTTCGCGGGCTCCGAGGCCAAGTACGCCTTCGGAATCGGGCAGAACCTGCTGGGCCGCGGCATGATGGGAAACGGGGCGCTCGTGACCGTGGGGGTGATGTACAAGTGGTGACACTGCTGGTAGCACTGCGCAAGCCGGTGAGGCGGCTGTTCCTCGCCCTGGTCGTCGCGGCCGTGGCCCTCGCCCTCGGGAGCTGCGCCCTGTTCACCGACTCCCTGTTCCCCTGGTACCTCTCGGGAGTCACCGACACCCTGGACCTGTCCACGTGGATCGACGAGGAGCTGGTGCCCGAGGACATGGACGAGAACGAGTGGGGGCTCAACCTGGCCGTGCTGCGGGACGCGGGAGGCCGGGACCGCGTCTTCGTCGGGGTGTATGGGTACATGCACACCCGGCTGATCATCCTGAATAGCGATCTGACGCTGGCCGCCGCCGCGGAGAATCCTCTCAACGACCAGCCTATCGGTCGCAGGGCCCTGGTGGACGCGGGCGGGAACTACGTGATCGGAGAGACCGTCATCGACGGCGTCACCCTGCAGGTGTTGGGGGCCGCCGCGGGCGGGTCCGACACCATGGCCGTGGCTGTCCCCGGAGTCCCCGGAAACAACTACACCTTCTGGGTAGACAACGGCGTGTCGCCGGCCATGCTGTACCACGTGCGGTACGACGCCAGCTGGGGCGGAGGGATGACCTTCAGCCCCGCTCAGGTCTCGGCCGACTCGTACGTCGGCTTCGACCTCGCGGCGCTCGCCTACGATGATCAGCGCCCCTCCGGGCAGCAGCTCGCCCTTCTCCTGCGCAGCTGGGGCGGTGAGGAGGACTCCGTCGGGTACATCGTCTACCTGGACGAGACGATGGTGTCCGCCGACCTCCTCGCGCCGGTCCTCGACAGTTACCCGGGGTTCACCGTGACTCCACGGCGGGGCGTCGAGCGCATGCGCTACACCCGCAAGGGGATCGTGGTCCGGGAAGGCAACGACGACTGCACCCTGTACCGCTTCAGCGAAGACGATACCCAGTCCCTGAGCTTCGCCACTCGCCACGAGATTCTCGATGCCTACGACATCGACGGTGAGCACTTCTACGTCCTGGACAAGGACGAGCGGATGCTCTACAAGGGGCGCACCGGATGGTAGGCAGACGCCCGCACCTGATTGCCGCCTTCCTGGTGGGGCTGGCAGCCCTCCTCACGGCCGCTTC
This sequence comes from Spirochaetales bacterium, assembly GCA_016930895.1. The sequence goes on from JAFGFV010000251.1 coordinate 1,882, forward strand.
CGCACGCTGCCAGGAACAGGAGCCCCCGCGGCGGCTGCTCTTCCTGTTCGAGACTGCGGAAGGCGCCCGGCTGTCCCCCTCCGAACAGCTCCTCCTGTACGAGTCCCTGCTCGTCAGGCTCGGCCGGGCGAGCGAGCGGATCGCGGTTCTCGAATACGAGCAGTCCGGAGTGCCGGGGACTGACGAGCTGCGGGACACGGCCACGGCAAGCCGCCGGGCGGACTCCTGGGTGTTCGTGACCGTAGGGGGAAGCTGGCCGCAGCTCACCGTGAGCGCCCGGGGGCAGGACCTGGTTCAAGCACAGACCCTTTTCGAGCTGTCCTTCGAGGCCACGATTCGCCGAGGTGCCGTCGATCTGGAACGGCACTTCTGGGATCCGGTCACGGACGCGCTCACCGCCACGCTCTCAGGAAGCGGGAAGCAAGTGGCCAAGACCGTATCGCGCGAACCGCTCACCATCCGCGGAGCCCCCGGGACCCGAATCCTCGGGCTGGAGCCCGGGCCGGTCGAGCTGGGCGAGAGCGGGGCGTTGGAGATCGAGACCCTGCTGCCCGCCACCTTCAGCCTCCGGGCGACGCGGCTCGGGTACGACCCCGTCGAGCAGGACTTCTATGTCGAGCCCGGAGCCGGGGTGCTCGATCTGGGCCAGGAGCCCGGCACCCGCTGGGCTTTCAGCTTCTACCTGCAGATGATGAACTACCCCGGCTTCGATGCCTCCTTCTACCCGGTCCGGGACTTCTACTGGGTCAAGCTCGGCTTCAACACCTTCCTGATCGGTCTGATCTTGGCGGAGGACCGGGAGGAGAGCATGCTGGTGAGCTACTCCCTCTCGCACCTCAACCTGTCCACCGGCGTGTACCTGAACGCCTCGGATCGGCTGTTCCGGTTCTACGCTGGTCTGGGGGCGTTCCTCCGCGTGATCACCGCCAAGGAGTGGGCGATCGCCATCGAGCCGATCGCGCCCTGGGGCCTGTACCCGATTCTGGGGACCGAGATCTCGCGGCGGCAGAACCTGCGCTTCTTCGTCGAATACACCCCCCTGTTGTACTTCCCGCCGGACGCCGAACTATTCTGGCTCTCGATCCCGGAGGACTCGGGGCCGCCGATCCTGCCGATACCGGTCAAGTCGCGAGTCGTGTTCTGGGAACTCGCCGTATTCCGTTTCGGAGTGAGGTGGCTGCTGTGAGAACCACCCGATTGAAGACCCTGGGAGCGGCCGGAGCCCTCGCTCTTGGCCTGGCTGCCTGCAGCTTCCCCCCTTACGACGAGGGGCTTTCACTGGGCATGCTCGCTGCCCGCAAGATGGATCCGGTGGCGGCCGTGGGGCCGCTGAACCTGTGGTACGGTGACTTCCAGGAGCTCGAGACGCGCTTCCTGTTGTCCCAGTCGAACCTGATCGCCGGCCTTCCCATCGAAGGGTACGTCGTGGCCCTGGGGACGTACAACGCCCGGATGTTCGCGGTCGAGCGCGATGTCCTCGATACCAACCACTGGATCGGTGAGGAGCGCTGGATGAGCGTCGACAATAGCGATCCCAACGAGTTCAGCATCTCTGTCGACGTAGCCAAGGATCCGACCTTTGGAGGCGGCGATCTGATCGCCTTCGCGTTCCAAGACGCTGGGAAATATCTTGTCACGCGGGACCTGCTTCAGCCCTTGGAGGGCGAGGGTGACTTCCCTCTCGACTTCCTGATAGAGACTGAGTTTGGCGTGAGCGGCGCCGAGATTGTCGGAGCGACACTCGTTCCGGCGAGCGACACCAACTACGATGAAGTGCTCGTTCTGTGGTTCGACCCCCGAGCCGGGTTCGAACAGTTTCACGAGGCGCGATTCCAGACGATCCATCCGCCAGCCCCGCCTGGATTGGCCCTCGGGACCCCGGCAGACGTTCGCGGAGGGTTCGGCTTCACGGGCCTGCCCAGCGGGATCGAGGGGGGCTTCTACGGCCACCACGCCGCCTCCGGGCGCAGTTACCTGAGCGTCTACATCGACGGCCAGGACACCTACCGTACCTTCCGCTGGGACGACAGCCTAGCGGTCACCGAGCTGACGGAGATGGAGCGCAGGGTGGACAGGGTCCTGTCGAACGGCATGCTCTTCAGCTACGGAGAAACCATGGGGTATGTCTTCGACGCGAGCGGCAATCAGGTGAACCGCTTCCCGCTCGGAGAGCTCTACCTGTCCTGCGAGATCACCGTGGGGATGACGCCGCGGCTGTTCTTCACCCTGCCCACCTGGGGACGCGGCGGCGGCGGCGAGGACTTCCTGCACATCCTGGTGTACTCGATCCCGACCAGCGAAATCGACGAGCTCTGAGAGCGGTCCCACCCCTCCCCAGCCCGCAGGCCCTCAGGAAGAACCGCCGACGGGCAGCTCCTTCAGCTCCTCCAGCAGCTCCAGCATGATGGGGTCTTCGGGGTAGCGGGCGGTTTCCCGCTCCAGGTAAGCCGCCCGCTCGCCCGGGTCATTCAACAGGGACAGCTCGTAGAGGATCTGACTGATCTCCTGCGCTGCGCCGCGGCGGCCCGCAGTTTCGTACGCTTCGTCGTAGCGCTTGATCCGCACCCAGAGTCCGGGAAAGGTTTCCTCGTTGGCGGCCAGGAAGGCGTTCAGGTGCACCTTGGTTTCGGCCAGGGCGGCGGAGCCGCGGCCGGCCAGCAGGGAGGTCTCCTTGGACACGTAGTCCTGGTACCCCTCCACCAGGCGGTTGTACCGGGCCTCCAGGGCCTCAAGCCGCTGCACCTTGGCCGCCAGCTCCCGTGAACGCGCCTCGGCTGCCTCGGCTTCGGTGCGCGCCTCCTGGGCCTGGCTGCGCGCCTGCTCGGCCTGCGCCCGGGTCTCCTGGACTTCGGCTTCCGCCCCCTCCGCACGCGCTTCAGCCGCGCTGACCTGGGCCAGCATTTCCTGCAGCTGCTCGCGCAGCTCGGAAGCCTCGCCGGCCTCGACGACCCCGCCTGCGCGGGCCTGGAGCGCGGCGATCTCCTGCCGCAGCGCCGTCATCTCTCTCTGCATCGCGGTTTTTTCTTCCTCCAGGGCGCCGATCACGGCCACCTTGCCGTCCAGCTGTTCCTGCAGCTTGCCCAGCTGCTCGGTGAAGCGTGCCTCGTCTTCCGCGGTGCGGCCCCGCGACCTCTCCAGCTCCGCCTGCAGGGCGGCAACCTCGTCCTCCTTTATTGCCAGCTCTGCCTGGAGGTCGATAATGCTCCCCGTGCCGCCTTCCCCCTCCATCTCCAGGACGGCAAGCCGCGCGGTCTTGGATTCCAGCTCGGCTTCCAGGGCCGCCACCTCGGCCGTCTTCTGCTCCAGCTCGGACTCGAGGGCCTCGATCCGGGCGTCTCTCGCCTCCAGCTCCTTCTGCAGGCGGGCGACGTCGCCACCGGCCAGCAGGCCCCTGGCCTCCGCGGCGCGGTTGATGCCCTCCACGGCGGCCCCGACCTGTTCGCTGTGGGGATAGCGCCGGATCAGCTCCACGTACCCGGTCATGGCCGCAACGTGCTGGCCGCTGGAAAGCAGCCGGTCAGTCCGCGCCAGAGCGTCGGCGGCGGCCGCGCTCTGGTCCCGCCGAAGCCCCCGCAGCCCGAGCTGGAAGCCCGCCTCGCGGATCTGGGACACGAAGCGCTGAGCGGCGGGCTGCTCCTCGGGCAGGTACTCCAGGGCGCGGGTGTAGTTGTCCAGGGTGGCCTCGAAGTCTCCGGCGGCATAGGCGGCCTCCGCCAGCTTCAGGAAGTCCCGCAGCTGGCCGGCCCGCCCGAGCTCCCCCTCCCGGTTCCGGTTCAGGAGGGCCTCGTGGGCACGGTCCACTTCCGGGATCAATGCCAGGGCCTCCCGATACAGGGCCTCGGCCTGCTCGACCTGTCCCGATGCGTACAGCTCGTCGGCCTGGAGGATCCGGTTCTTGAGGTCCGTGACGACATTCGCCGCCGCGACGAGCGAAGAGGTGTCCACCTCTTCCTTGACCATCTCGCCGCGGACGAGGCTGGTGATCGAGTCCACCACGAAGAACTCGATCTCCCGCCGCTCGAGCATGCTCGGCAGGGTGGCGACCTGCGGATCATTCAGGTAGTCCCGGATGGCATTCAGATTGCCGAGGGCCTCCTCGAAGCGCTCCCCCTCCAGGTCGTCGCGCACCCGGTCGTAGAAGCCGGCCAGTTGACCGGCGGCCAGCTGTTCCCGGTCCCGCTGCTCCTCGATGCGGGTGAGCTCCTGCCGGGCGCTCTGGGTTTCGCGCTCGAGGGCCTGGGTCTGCGCATCCAGCTGCCGCCTCAGCTCCGCCTCGCGGGCCTGGGACTCCTCCAGCACGCGGCTGCGCTCCTGGTTCGCCTGGGCCAGGCTGGTCTCGAACTCGTCCCGGAGGGCTGCCAGGTTGGCTTCCGCCTGGCGGCGTTCCTCCTCGGCCTGCCGGCGGAAAGCCGCCAGCTCCCCCTGGTACGCCTCGGTCTTGCGAGCCTCCAGCTCGTCGATCCGCCGGGTGATGTCGATCTCGGAGATGCCCTGCTCGCGAAGCCGCTCCCGCTCGGCGGCCAACTCCGCCTCCAGAGCCCTGCGCAGCTCCTCCTCGCGGGCTGCGACCCGCGCGTCCATGTTGGCCTGAAGGTCCTGCCGCTCCTGGTCGATCTCCGCCAGGCGGTTCTGGATGCCGGCGATCTCGCGGTTCTTTTCCAGGAGCCGGGCTTCGGATTCCTTCTTGAGCTCCTCGATGAGCTTGCCCTCCGCCGACGCCAGGGCGTGCACCTCCTCCCGTAGGCCGCTCTCCCCCCGCTGGAACAGGAGGTAGAGCCCGAAACCGCCGCCGACCAGCAGCACCACGGACAGCAGGTTGACCAGCAGGGGGAACAGGGTGCCGCGCTTCTGGGCGTGGATCTTGAGGGTATCGGGGGTGACCGCGATCCTGTTGTCCTCGACCACCCTGTCGATCTCGGCCAGGATGTCCTTCTGGTCTTCCTTTGACATCCCGGATTCCTCGTCGAAGAGGATCTCCTCGCTCGGGCCCGAAGGCCCGGCGGCGCCGGAGCTTCCGTCGGGGCTCTGGGGGGCGAACTCGCTGGCGCGCTCGAACAAGCCGCTCACGTCGTCCTACTTCTCCTTCATGATCTCCACGCCGTCCCAGTCCTTGGGCGGGGGGTTCTTCATGAACTCCCTGCTGCGCTCGATCATCAGGGAGGCTGCGTAGTCCCCCGGAAAGACCTCGAGCACCTGCTGGTAGAAGCCGATCGCCCTCTGGAACTCCTGGCGGTAGTAATGGTTCATGCCCATGTTGTGGGCGCTCCAGGCCCTGTTCTCCTGCTCGTCCAGGCTCTTCTTGGCCGTGAAGATCTTGACGCCCTTGCTCTTGCCCTTGACCGCCACGGTGTCGATCAGCCGGCAGGGCAGCTTGTCCTTGACCTTGGCATACAAGCTCTCGGAAATCAGGAGGGGCTGGTGGTACTTCTTGGTGAGCCCCTCCATCCGGGAGGCCAGGTTCACCATGTCGCCGATGATCGTGTAGTCCATCTTCTTCTCGGTGCCGATGTTCCCGACGGTGACGACCCCGTAGTTGATCCCCACCCCAATGGCGAACTCGGGCTTGCCGATCTCCCGCTGCTGGCGGTTGAACTCCACGAGCCCCTCGGTCATCTCGATCCCGGCCAGCACGGACTGGTAGGCGTCCTCCTCGTGCCTGACCGGTGCACCGAAAAAGGCCATGATCGCGTCCCCGATGTACTTATCGATGATCCCGTTCCTGGACATGATGATGTCCACCATGACCGAGAAGTAGCGGTTCAGGGAGCTGACCAGATCGTCCGGCTGCATCGTCTCCGAGATGCTCGTGAAGCCCCGGATGTCCGAGAACAGGATCGAGATCACCCGGTTCTCCCCGATCAGCATCGATTCCGGGTTCTTGAAGAAGGTCTCGATCACGTCCTTGGGCACGTACTTCTGGAAGATGTTGCGGATCTTGTGCTCGTTTTTCTGGGCCACCACGGCCTTGAGGGCGAACTGCTTGATCTGGTTGGTGGCCTTTTCCAGGGCCCCGACCATGATGTTGAAGGTGTGGGCCAGCCTGCCGGTCTCGTCGTGGTATTCCACCGCCACCCGGTTGGACAGGTCGTTGGTGGAAATGATCTTCTCCATGGTCCCCACCACCCGGGTCAGCGGCCTGGTCAGGTAGCGGGCAAAGACGAGGATCATGACCAGCCCGACCACGATGGCGGCCGCCAGGATGATGGCCGTTCGCACGGTAATCTCGTTGACCCGGCTGTAGAAAGTGCCGCGCTCCTCGGAAACCAGGACGTACCACTGGAAGGGCTCGAAGTAGAACCCCTTGGCCACCCGGTCCGCGCCTCCGACCCGAGGGGTGACCAGATCGGCGGTGCGGGAGCGGACCAGCTGCGCCAGGGCCGAGCGCTCACCCGCCTGGATCTCCAGCTCGCCGGTGGTCATGGCCAGCCCTGCTTCCGGGTCCAGGGCGAAGATGCGCTCGGTGGGGCTGCGCACGATGCTGGCGGCGTAGCCCTCGATAGCCGCCTGAGCGGCGGCCACCATGGCCGGCTTTTCGGTGAAGTTGTTCTCCACCAGCAGACGCCATTGACTCTCCGAGTACTTCTGCATCTCCGACGCCTTGAAGCCCAGGAACTCCTTGGCCACGCCGGTGATCGCGTTGGTGGCCGAGAAAAAGGAGGAAACCCCCGTGAGCAGCAGCGTCGTGATGATCAGGGGGAGAACCACGAGGATGATCTTGGCCCGGATGCTCATTTCACTTCAAATTATCGGACGCTTGACCATGATTCCACGCCGCAAAAAAACGGGTTCTTGCGGCCCCCACTCAGGGCCCCCAGACGGACTCCGGGATCCCACGGTACAGCTCCACGATCCGCGGGTCGAACTGCCGGCCGGACAAGCGCTCCAACTCCCTGCTCACGGCGTCGATCCCCTGCGCCTCCCGGTACGGGCGCTCGCTCGTCATGGCGTCGATGGTGTCGGCCACGGCAAACAGCCGGGCGGACAGGGGAATGGCCTCACCCCGCAGGCCCTGGGGATACCCGCTGCCGTCGAAGCACTCGTGGTGGCTGAGCACGATCTGGGCTGCTTCCCGCAGGAAGTCGATGCCTTGGAGCAGACCGTAGCCCAGCTGCGGGTGGGTCCGGATCACCGCCCACTCCTCCGGGTTCAGGGCCCCGGGCTTCAGCAGGATCGCGTCAGGCACGCCGATCTTGCCGATGTCGTGCAGGTAGGCGCCCCACTCCATGTGCTTGAGCACCCTCGGATCCTCGATTCCGGCAGCCCGGGCCAGGGTCAGCGTATACTCGGCCACCCGCAGGCAGTGGTGCTCGGTCTCGGCGTCCCGCAGGTCCAGCGCCGCCCCCAGGGCCTTGATGGTGGCGTCGTAGGTGGCTTCCACCCGGCCCAGGGCGGCCTCCAGGTCCCGGGTCCGCTCCCGCACGAGGCGCTCGAGGTTCTGCTGGTGCGCCCGGTTCTCCAGGATCAGCGTGCGCTTCTCCAAGGCCCGGTCGATGCAGGCGTCCACGGCTTCCAGGCTGAAGGGCTTGGTCACATAGTCGTAGGCGCCGAGCTTCACCGTCCGCAGCGCCGTATCCAGGTCGTCCACGGCGGTGATCATGATCACCGCCGCGTCCGGGGATTCGCGCACGATCTGCTCGAGGAGCTCGATCCCGCTCATCCCCGGCATGTGGATGTCCGCCAGCACCAGGTCGAAGCTCCCCTCCCGAAGCTGCGCCAGGGCCTGCCGGCCGTCCTGGGCGGAGCTCGCCCGGAAGCGCCTGCCGAGGGCCTTGCTGAGGATGTCACGGATCATGGGGTCGTCGTCCACCACGAGCACCGCGGGGGCGTCCGCGGGGGACCGCGCGGCGGCCCGATCCAGTTCCTTTGGAGGTGCGCTCGAGTCGTGCATGGCTATGCTCCCCCTAGAGCTTAGCACGCCGGCCGCGGATTTCCGGAACATCCCGCGGCTGCTGCGTACAGCAGCCGCGAGCAACAGCCCCCGACTCGGTTGCGCCTTTTCCCCAAATGCGGTATCAATGGGAAACCGTTCTGGGAGGTGGGCACGATGAGCGTGGAGATTCGCGAGGTCCGGGACCGGAGGCAGATGCGGGAGTTCATCCACTTCCCCTTTCGGCTGTACCGCCGCAATCCGTATTGGATCCCGCCGCTCCTCCTCGACGAATGGAACACCTTGAGCCCCCGGAAGAACCCCGCCTTCAAGCACTGCCGGGTCAAATTTCTCATGGCCTACCGCGACGGCCGGGCCGTGGGCCGGGTCGCCGCGATCATCAACGACAAGTACATCGAAAAGTGGGGCAACCGTTACTGCCGCTTCGGCTGGCTGGACTTCGTGGACGACCCGGAAGTGGCCAGGGCCCTGATGGACGCCGTGGAAACCTGGGCCCGGAGCCAGGGGATGAGCGCGGTCCACGGTCCGCTCGGCTTCACCGACCTGGACCGGGAGGGCATGCTGATCGAGGGCTTCCAGGAGCTGGGCACCATGGCCACCTACTACAACCACCCCTACTACCCCGGGCACATGGAGGCTCTGGGCTACCGGAA
>JAFGFV010000252.1 GCA_016930895.1 Spirochaetales bacterium
AGAAGAGCCAGAACCCTCGCTTGCTTGATGGCTTTCGACAGCGCCCGCTGGTGCTTGGGACAGGTCCCCGTGATGCGTCGCGGCAGGATCTTGCCCCGGTCCGTGATGAACCGCCGCAGGGAGTCGATGTCCCGGTAGCTGATCGTCGTCTTCCTGGTGCAGAACTTGCAGACCTTCCGGCGGTAGTAGCTGCGGAAACGTGGCCTCCCGTCCCGGCCGCGTCCCCTTGGGGGGCCCGAGCGGGAATCGTCCCGGGAGTCCCGGGAATCCCTGCCGTAATCTCCCCCCGGACGGCGACGTTCACGGGGCGCCTCGCTCGATGCAGGCGCTGACTCGGCCGGCGCCTCTCTGCGGGGCTCCGCCCCGGCTGCTTCCGTGTTCTGTTCCCGAGCCTCGGGCTCGAGCTTGATGTCATCGGACATTCGGAGTTCCTCCTGATTGATCAAAACGGGATGTCATCGTCGAAATCGTCGGCCATCGGGGCCTCCCGGCCCCCGTAGCCGCGATCATTCTGCCGGCCGCCCTCCGGGCCCGGGCCGCCCTCCGGCCCGCCGCCCTCCGGCCCGCCCGAGGACGGGTAGCCCTGGGAACGGCCCATGGCGCCGCCGCCGCCGCCACCGCCGCCGCCTCCGAGCAACTGGAGGTCACGCACAAAGATCTCGACCCGGCTGCGCCGCTGTCCCTCCTGCTCCCACCGGTTCTGCCGTAGCTCCCCGTGGATCGCGATCTGCTTGCCCTTGACCAGGTATTGTGCGACGGCCTCCGCCCCTCGGCCCATGAAGACGGCATCGAAGAAGTTTCCTTCCTCCTGCCAGGTGTCGTCGCGCTTGACGCGGCTGTTCACGGCCAGAGACAGCTTGGCGATCGCCAGGCCGCTGTTGGCGTACTTGAGCTCGGCGTCGCGGGTCAGGCGGCCTACCAGCACCACATGATTCATGTCCGCCATTTCGTCAACTCCTTTGGATCCGAATAGAGCTGTCTATTCTTCCGAGCGGACGAAGAGGTACTTCAGGACGTCGTTGCGGAGCTTCAGGGCCTTGTCGAGCGCCGGGATGCTTTGCGGCTCGGCTTCCAGCTCGTACAGGAGATAGAAACCGCGCTTGTTCTTCTTGACCTCGTAGGCGAGCTCGCGGTCTCCCATCTCTTCTTCTTTCACGGTCTTGCAGGAGTCGCCGTTGAAGAGGGTCCTCAGGAACTCCCTGGCTTCGGCGATGCTCTCGCTTTCGGGCCGCAGTATGACCACGGCCTCGTACTTCCTCATGTGCTCCTCCTTGTGGACTTTCGATCCACCCGTCCGGCGGGTGGATAAAGAGGCGTCGGCAAAAACTAACACTTTGCAGGGTCGAGTGTCAAGGAACCCCCGGCGGCGCGGGACTTTGGCGCAGGAATGCCTGCGCATGGCGCGTTGGCGTCAAGCCGCCCGGCAAAGATACCGAAAATCAAAGCGGCGAGCAACCATCATGACCCGACGCGTGAACTACGAGGACAACATCTTCTTCCTGAACCTGATCTTGAAGCAGATCTCCGCCGCCTTCAAGCTGAACATCGATGCGGCGGTGTTCAAGGACCGGATCGTCGAGGAGATCCGCTTCCTGGACGCCGCCAGCGAGGACGTCTTCCAGGGGCTGCAGGGGAATTCCCTGATGATCGACCGCTGGGAGCATCTCAAGGAGCTGCAGAAGCTCAACCGCGCCTTCATCAGTTTGATGGAGGAGATCCTTGCGGGCGGGCATCCCCTGGCGCAGGCGTTGGAGGACTCCTTCCCACTGATCGAGCGCCTGCTGGAGGCCCGCCGAGCCCAGCTCGACCGTATCCGGCAGCTCACGGCGGGCTACCAGTCGGCCCAGGGCGAGGCCGAACAGACCATTTCCGAAACCGAGTACCGATTCCTGCTGTCCCCCGAGAGCGAAGAAACCGCCGAGACCTGAGGCGTTGCCCTCGGCAGCGCGGCTCCAGCGCGGCTCACGCGGCGCTACTGGCCGAACAGCTCCAGAGGCGGCGGGGGCGTCCCGCCTTCCCACTTGGTTTCCTCCTCGGCAGAGAACTGCTTTCCGTAGAGCTTGTGGAACAGATAGCCCAGATCGTCGTCGTCCAGACGCAGGAACTGGACCCCGTAGTACCAGCGGCGGTCGTCCTGGAACTTGCGCCGCACGCGGGAGCCGATGACCAGGCGCCGGTCGGGGAAGCGCAGGGTGATGTCGAGGTCCGTGTGGATCAGCAGCTGCTCGGCCAGGTCCTCCCGGGGGTGGGCGAACAACAGCCCCGAGGCGCTGATGTCGATGACCGGCGCCTCGTAGCGGTGCTCCAGGCCGGGCTCCGTCGTGAAGTAGCCGCCGAGGTAAAGCGCGTAGCTGAGCACCCGGGAGAAGTCGTACACGTACTCGACCAGCTCCTGCTCGATGCGTTCCTTCTTGTCGCCGCGGTTGCACAGGTACACGTAGCCGATCAGGTAGCTTTCGTAGATCACCGGGCAATACAGCTCCGCGTGGATGCGCTTCTTCTGTTTTTCGTACAGGATGTTGCTCAGCTTGCTGGCCACGACGTGCGGAGGGCGGTCGAAAGATTCCTCGTACTTCGCCAGCTCGCGCCGCGTGATGATACGCTCCTCCGGGAACGGATCGACCGCCGGGAAGTCCTCCTCCGTGGACGGAACCCACAGAGTCTTTCCGGTGGCCGCCAGGAGCTTCTCCTCGTAGCTTTCGGGGATCTTGTCCCGGAGCATGACGATCTTCCCGTAGGAGACCGCTGCGGCGGCCTTTTCCTTGAAGCCCCCATAGAGGTTTTCCAGGTTGGAAAAATCGAAGTCCCGCCGCTCCGCGATCTCGGCGGCGGGGGGCAGCGTCCGGGGAGAGCGGGGAAAATTGAGCGAAACCGTCTGTCCGCCGCTGAGGGTGAAGTACACCTCCGTTTCCTCGTCCATGCGCACCCGGGCGTACTTGCGCTGCGGGTTCTTGTAGACCCCCGCCGGGTGGGTGATGGTCAGTCCTGCTTCGCGCAGCGCGAGAACTGAGGACTCGAAGATGTGGAAGTTGTTCTGGAAGAAGAAGTAGGCCTGCAGCCTCTCGCCGACCCGAAAGCTGGCCAGGTCCCCCAGGAGCACCTCCAACTCCAGCTGGTGGGGCTCGATGTCGAGGATCGTGCAGGTCAGCTCCTTGCGATGACCGTACAGGCGGATCGCGATGCCCTGGTCGACGAGGTTCTTGAAGACGAACTCCTTGACGATCCTACCGATGGGGGTGCCCATAGCCGCTTTCCCGTGCCGCGCCCCGGCATTCCTCCGCCTCCTCCTCGCTCGCCACGCACAGGGCGAAGCTTTCGCCGCCGCCCTCCGGCAGGCCGGCGCGAATCAGGTAGTCTCCCGAGCCCAGGACGAACAGCGAGCCCTGGACCGTCAGCCTGCGCATGGCCGGAAGGGCGTACAGCTCGAGGCTGGCGGTTTCCCCCGGCCCGGCCAGGAACCGGGCGTCGGGCAGCACCTCCACGGCGTAGCGGCCCGGCTGGAGGACCCGCAGCCGGAGGAAGAGCGGGTTGGGCTCCACGGGATACGTCCTGAACTGAGAGGAGGGATACACCTGGGCCGGCTCGATCTTCTCGAACACCAGGGTGTAGGAGCCGCTGTCCAGGGTCCCCTTTCCGGTCACCCGGACGTAGGCCCGCCGCACCCCGAGGAACAGCCCCACGAAGGCGTTGGCCGCGCTTCCGCCTTCGTCGTCTTCGCTGATGAGCCGCCCGCTGTCTTCGTAGACCTCGATGCGGGTGTCCACCTGCAGGCCCTCGGTGTACACGCCGTAGAAGCCGGGAGCGGTGAACGAGAGCTCCGCCCAGTCCTGGTCCCCCGGCAGAAGCGCCCGCTGCTGCCGGTTCCCGGGGAAGATCGGTCGGGCCTGCTCCCGCTGGTCGTCCGGCTCGAAATCGTCGTTGCTGCGCGCGGACAGGTCCACGGCCAGGGTGTAGGGGCCCACCACGTTCAGATCGTACGCCAGGACCTCCACCACGTAGTGGCCTTCGGGCAGGCTGACCGGCAGCCGCAGCGCCTCGTTGCCTCGGGTGCCGGCCACCTGGAGCGGAACGTTTTCGCCCTCGCGGAACAGCAGCAGCTGCAGGTCGATGGGCGTCTGGACCTCGAGGACCACGGTGGCCGTGTCGGGAAGGTAGAAGCGGAACCTGTCGATGTCCCCCTGGGTTATCCCCCGGCTGTAGATCTGCAGTCCCCCCTCGGGCACTTCCACCTCGAAGCCCGGGATGTCGTCCGGCTCCAGGGGGTCCTCCGGGGCGAGAGCGCCCTGCCCGGCCTGCGGTGGCAGGTCGTGCAGGCCCTGGCCCCCGGGGCCCGCCGGCGTACCCGGCCTGAGAGCTCCGGCGGTTGCCAGCAGCGATTGCAGCTCCGGGGAGGAGGGGATATCCGCCCGGGAGCCGCCCCCGAGCGAGCCGTCCGGGCGCGTGACCCGGCACAGGACCCGCACTGTGCCCGGGTACTCCTGGATCTCTCCGGCCACCGTGTAGGTGTTCGTCGCCTCCGGTTGGCTGATGATCCGGGTGCGGGAGTAGTTGGCCGCCAGGTTGAGCTCCAGCTCGTTCTTGAGGCGGTCCCCGAGGAGGCTCCGTCCCAGCTTGTCGGAGTTGAAGGCCAGCACGACGATGCTCAGGCCCGCCCGGTCCGGCACGGCCCCGCGCACGAAGGCGCCCAGCTGGGCCACGGCTTTGTCGATGTCCTGCAGCGTGTCCGCGGGCAGCAAGGCCGCCTGGACGAGCAGGAGGTGAGCAATCGCCCACCCGAGCAGGACCCGGCGCCTCACAGCCCCAGCTCCTCGGCGCTTGCCTGCATCGCAGCTACGGACAGGGCGGCGAACTCCTCGAGAGGGATGCCGATCTTCTCGCACAGCTCGACGTGCTCCCGGGAGACCTTGCGGGCGAAGTCCTTCTTTTTCATCTTCTTGAGCACTCCTTCCCCGGTCACGGAGGCCAGCTTTCGGTCGGGCATGACCAGCGCCGTGGCCACGATCAGACCCGTGATGCTCTCCGCGCAGGTCAGGGCGTAGTCGAGGGTCGTGGTCCGTTCCAGCCCCAGGCCTTCCGCGTTGTGGGCCAGGATGGCCTGGACCTCCTCCTGCGCCATTCCCCGGGAGCGCAGGATCTCGGCGCTCTCCAGGCCGTGGCGGTGCAGGTCCTGGGTCCGGTCAAAGTCCAGGTCGTGGAGCAGCCCCACGCTCCACCACGCCTGCGGATCGCCGCCAAACCGCGGCGCCAGCGACTCCATGATGGCCGCGGTGGCCAGGCAGTGTTTCTTGAGCCAATCGGTGTGGACGTGCTCGTCCAGCAGCGCGCGTGCTTCGGCAGGATTCATGTTACTGCAGCCTCCAACCGTAAACCGAGGGTGTGAAGGTCTGATCCTTCTTCTCGTAGGGCTCCCGCAGGAACGGAAAGCCCGCCTGGACGTCGGCCACGTACCACCGTCCGGCGAAAACCGACAGGTACAGCTCCCCTTCCGCGATGCCCGGGGAGCCGTAGAGCCGCAGGTTCAGGCAGGCGGACTCGGCGTCCTGGGCCTCCTCGGGGAAATCGATCGTGCCCAGCCGATAGCGGACCGGGACCAGGTCTTGCTCGATGTAGTAGGCGAGCGATCGCCGCAGCTCCTCACGGCCCTCCGGGAGCACCGCGTCCGTCGGAAAGCTCCCGTCCCCCAGGGTCTCCAGGAAACTCGCCGCGACGCCCAGGATCTGCTGCTTTGCCCCCGACGGTGCCAGCCGGTCCTCCAAAGGCCCGATCCGGAAGTCCTCGGGCAGGACGGCGCTGCCGCGCAGGGGCAGGAGGCGACCCTCCGGTCCGCCCGGCGCCGCCGGCCCCGGGCTGTCTCCGGGCTCTCCGGCGCCGGGTTCATTGCTCTTCTGCAGGGTGATCTCCCGGCGGGGAAGAACCTCGCCGCCCTCGGGGGTTCCGGCCCGGTCGGAGCCACCGGTGGCCGTGCGGGCCGCGGCCTCGGTCGGCCGAGCGGCGCCCTCCGGCGAGTCGCCGGGCGCGCCGCCCCGGCCGGTCGGGCCCCGCTTTGCGCAGGCGCCGGCCAGGAGCAGCGACATGAGGAGCAGGGCAACCCACTTGCTCACACGTTTTTTCTACCAGAAGATCGGCAAATGGTCAAACGCCGTATTGAGTATCCACTCGGAATGGGTGTAGTAATGGACAGGCGATGCGCGAAAGAGTGCTTCAGTATCTCGTTCGGGAGTTCTCGGAACCGATCAAAGACCCGGTCTGGAAGAACATCGCCGTCTCCAGGCCGCTCCTGGACCTGATCGAGCTGCCGGTATTCCAGAAGCTCAACGGGATCAAGCAGCTCGGGCCGACCTACCTGGTGTACCCCGGGGCCACGCACACCCGTCTGAACCACAGCCTCGGGGTCCTGCACCTGGCCCGGCGCATGATCCTGCACCTCCTGATGAACGAACGCCGGTCGTGGACGGGCGCCCGGGAGGAGCCCCGGATTACTCTCGGGGGGGTCAAGGCTTTCCTGTGCGCCGCGCTGCTGCACGACCTGGGCCATTACCCGTACGCCCACTCCCTGAAGGAGCTGGAGGTGGCGAGCCACGAGAGCCTGACGGCGCAGCGGATCCGGGAACCGGAGGTCGCGGGGCCGATCTCGGACCGGGTAGGGACGGACCCCGAGCTGGTCGCGGCGATCGTGGACCCGCAGCTGCCCTACGGGGGCGAAGAGGACGTGGAGTTCTACCGCAACCTCCTGTCCGGGGTGCTGGACCCGGACAAACTGGACTACCTGAACCGGGACGCCTACTTCTGCGGAGTGCCGCACGGGGTCCAGGACGTGGACTTCGTGTTCGCCGAGATCCGGCCGCACCCCCGGGGCCTGGCGGTGACGGAAAAGGGCCTGACTGCAGTGGAGTCCATCCTGTTCTCCAAGTACCTGATGTACCGCAGCGTGTACTGGCACAAGACCGTGCGCATCGCCACGGCCATGATCAAGAAGGCCGTG
>JAFGFV010000253.1 GCA_016930895.1 Spirochaetales bacterium
GGCAACGGAGGTCCGGGCAACGGAGGTGCGGGCATCGGGGGCGCAAGCCGCGGGGCGCCCGGCAACGGCAGCTCGCGCAAGCGCGCGGCAGGGCCCGCCAGGTCCGCGGAAGAGCCCGACTCCCCCGGGTCCGATGGCCGCGGCTACGAGCTGCCGGTGAGCGGACTGCTCAAGGACTACCCGGACGGCGACTACTGGGAGATCGACGAGGAGACCCGGCGGGCGGGCGAGGTCCTGATGGCCACTCTGGAAGAGTTCAAGATCACCGCGGAGGTGACCGGGATCCGCAAAGGGCCGGTGATCACCATGTTCGAGATCCTTCCGTCCCCAGGGGTCAAGATCTCCCGGATCGTGACCCTGGCGGACAATATCGCCCTCCGCCTGGCTGCCTCGCGGGTGCGCATCGTGGCGCCGATCCCGGGCAAGCACGCCGTCGGGATCGAAGTGCCCAATCGAAAAAGGGCGATCGTCTCGTTCAAGGAAATGGTGACCCTTAAGGAGTTCCAGGGTAGCCGGATGGAGATCCCCATTGCCCTCGGCAAGGGAATCTCCGGCGAGCCCCAGTTTCTGGACCTGGTGCAGACTCCGCACCTGCTGATTGCCGGCGCCACCGGCAGCGGCAAGTCCGTGTGCGTGAACTCGATCATCTGCTCCATCCTCTACGGCAAGTCGCCCCGCGAGGTCCGCTTCATCCTGATCGACCCCAAGATCGTGGAGCTCAAGGCCTACAACGATATCCCACACCTGCTCACCCCGGTGGTCACGGATCCCAAACGGGCCTTCCAGGTCTTGCAGTACTGCATCGAGGAGATGGAGCGGCGTTACTCGATGCTCGACTACACCGGCGTGCGGGACATCAGGGGCTACAACCGCAAGGCAGCGAAGCAGAAGCTTACGATTCAGCATCTGCCGTACTGGGTGGTCGTGGTGGACGAGTTCGCCGATCTTATCGCAACGACGGGCAAGGAGATGGAGGCGGTGCTGGCCCGCCTGGCTGCCATGGCCAGGGCCGTCGGTATTCACCTCGTTTTGGCCACGCAGCGCCCTTCGATCGACGTGATTACCGGGCTGATCAAGGCCAACATTCCTTCGCGCATTGCCTTCATGGTGGCCAGCAAGTTCGATTCGCGCATCATCATCGACGCAGTGGGCGCGGAAAAACTCCTCGGGCAGGGAGACATGCTCTTCTGCCCCGCCTGGGACCCCGTTCCGGCGCGGATCCAGGGGACCTACCTGTCCGACGAGGAGGTGGAGGCCATCACGGCGCATGCCCGGACTCTCGGCGAGCCGGAGTACCTGGACGAGGCCCTCTTCTCCGACGACGAAGAGGAGTGGAGCGGGGAGGGGTCGGAGGACCCCCTGATGGACAAGGCGCTGGAGATCGTGCTCGTCGCGGGCAAGGCCTCGGCCTCCTACCTTCAGCGTCGCCTCAAGGTCGGGTACAACCGGGCAGCGCGCCTGGTCGAGGAGATGGAGCGTATGGGGATTGTGGGGCCGGCCCAGGGCAGCAAGCCCCGGGACATCCTGCACGTCCCGGAGCGATAGGCGCTCCCCACCCGTTCCGAGCCGCCGATCGCCGCACGGCCGGGACTGGGCCCACAGGGACTTGAACCCCGGACCAACGGATTATGAGTCCGCCGCTCTAACCAACTGAGCTATGGGCCCTGCAGCTAGAATGTCAGGAAGCCTCCCGTCGTGTCAAGCCGGAAGCTGCCGGAGCAGCAGAGGGTCCGGTGCGAGGATACGCGGAGCCGGGCGCGAGGATACGCACAAAAAAAGCCCGGCTGCTTGGAGCCGGGCGGGAGTTGCTGGAATCCGCTACTCGACGATGATGGCCTCGGCGGGACAGTCATCAGCCGCTTCCTTGACCGCTGCTTCGAGGTTCGCGGGGACGTCCGGATTGATGACTTGGGCCGTGTCGTCACCCATCTTGAATACGTCGGGTACGCTGTCGGTGCAAAGACCGCAACCGGTGCAAAGATCCGCGTCAATCCTTACCTTCATGGGTTACTCCTTTGGAAGTGGAATTCGTCGGAACTCACATTAATACAAACTCGGTCTTCCTGCAAGGCCCCGCCGCAGGTTTCGCTCCCCGTGCCCGGTCGCGCCGCTGCGCGTGGGATACTGCCCCGGAGGTGCGGATTCGATGACCGGCAGGCAAGCAACCATCAGGCAGCGCTTCGGGGCGGCTCGCCGCTCACCGCAAGCTCGTAGTTCGGGCTCTCTCCGCCCCAGCGAGGCATGTTGGTTTCAGGGCCCAGGTGCAGCTCCTTCCCCTCGGCCCAGCGGCGCAGCCGTGGTCGCGCAGCATCAGCGCGCGGCGGATGGCTGACCAGGTCCCGTCTGCCTCCAGCACCTCCTGGTCCAGATGAACCATGACCTGGAAGCGCTCCCCCCCGCTTCCGGGCTGGTTGGCCAGGACGTTTCCGCGGAAGCGTCCGCCGCCGCCTGCTCGGAGCGCACCTCCCGGGCACGGTCCACCGAGCGTTCCTCCGGGGCAGCGTGCCCGGGGCGCGGGCCACCCGCACTCGCCCGCGGGCCGTGCCCGGGTTCCACCCGACCCGCGAGCTGAACCAGCGGGCGCAGGAGAGGGCGCCCTGCTCGTGCCAGCCTCCGCACCGGAGGGCGCCCCGTCACTGCTTTCACGACAACCGGTTTTGCGCGTTTCCACCCATGCGCCGGGGACAACTTGACAGTTTCTGAGAAATCGTTATCTTAGCGTGGTATAGGTTAGAATCGGACGAGACCGGGGGGATGCCCTGTTCGGTCGGGGCGGCGGTTTCGCGGCGCCCCAAGTGAAGCTACGGGAGGAAAGACCATGATCGCGCTCTTGATCGGGATTCTACTGATTCTGTTCGCCGTGTACTCGGTGCTACCGTTCTCCTGGGCGCTGAACTGGTGGTCGGATGTAATCCAGTTCCTGAAGGGTGGGATTCCGCTGATCGCGGTGCTGATCGGGTTGATCTCCTTCTTCGTGGGGGTCGCTGACATCAAGGACAAGATCGAGAGCAAGAAGGAAGAAGAAGAGGAAGAAGAGGACGAGGACACGGAAACAGGCAAAAAGTCCTGAGCCTCGACGCCACAATCGCTCCAGCCTTCCTTATTGACAAAATACGTCCAGTATGCCAGGATAGGCGCTTCGTGGGTGTGCGCCCTTCGGGCGGACTCAAAGGTATGAATTGAGATGAAAACGCTGTTTTTAAAGCCCAATCAGGTAGAGCGCAGGTGGTGGCTCGTGGATGCCGAAGGGCAGGTGCTCGGCCGTCTGGCCAGCCGGGTGGCCATCCTGTTGCGGGGCAAGCACAAGGCTGGTTTCGCCCCGAACATGGAGATGGGCGACTGGGTCGTCATCGTGAACGCCGAGAAGGCCGTCCTTACGGGCAGGAAGAGCCGGGACAAGCTGTACCGCCGCCACTCGGGATACCCCGGGGGGCTCAAGACCGTGACCTACGAGAAGGTCCTGGTTCAGAAGCCGACGTTCCCGATGGAGCAGGCCATCAGGCGGATGCTCCCGAAGGGCCCGATGGGGCGCAAGCTGTTCACCAACGTGAAGATCTACGCGGGCGCCAGCCATCCCCACGCCGCGCAGAAACCCGAGAAGATCGAGCTGTAGGAGTTTTGTGGTGGTCAAGAATCTATCCATGGGAACCGGCCGGCGGAAGACCGCCGTGGCCCGGGTGTATCTTCGCGAGGGCAGCGGGACCATTACCGTAAACGGCAAGAGCCCGGAAGACTACTTCGCCTTCGTGCTGCTGGCCGACAACATGCGCCTTCCGCTGGAGGTCACCGACACGCTGAAGCGCTTCGACGTGGTGATCAACGTTCGCGGCGGGGGTCTCGCGGGCCAGTCCGACGCCTGCAAGCACGGGCTCGCCCGGGCCCTGCAGGCCTACGACGCGTCCAACAAGACGGCCCTGCGGGCCAACGGATTCCTGACCCGTGACGACCGGATGGTCGAGCGCAAGAAGTACGGACAGAGGGGTGCCCGCAGACGCTTCCAGTTCTCCAAGCGCTAATCCTCTCGTAGTCGCGTTCACTCCGCGAGGGACCGGCGGAGAGCGGTGGGTGCTCCACCTCTCCGACGGTCCCTCTTTTTGTGTCTCGGCGGAGAGCCTGCAGGCGGCCGGGGTCGGTGCCCACGAGCTCTCCCCGGGGACCGAGCTGGAGCGCGGCAGGGCGGAGCGGCTTCGGGATTGCAGCCGGAGTCTGGAGACCCGGCGCAAGGCGCTGGATCTCCTGGCGCGTCGTTCTCACTCGCAGCGGGAGCTCGAGCTCAAGCTCGCCCAGCGCGGCTTCTCTGCCATCCACGTGCAGCGGGCCATGGCCTGGCTCGCTGAACGGGGCTACCTGGATGATCGAGGTTTCGCCCGGGAATGGGTCGAGCGGCGCGTGGCCCGCCACCCCGAAGGCCGGCCGGCCCTCGTAGCGGGGCTGCGCCGGCGCGGCGTGTCGCGCGAGATAGCCGAGGAGGTGGTGGCCGCGGAGTGCTCGGCAGACGCGGAACGGGCGGCGGCTCGGGCCGCACTGGCCAGGCTGATGCGTCGGGGCGGCGGCGGCGCCGGGGACGCGGACGCCGAGGAGGGCCGCGGGGATGCGGATGGCCTGGAGGCGGCGGAGGTGGAACGCTTGCGCCGGGCCCTGCGGCGTAGAGGCTTCAGCTCCTCCGTGGTCCTGGAATTGCTGCCCGGAAGGCGCCTGCGGCGTCTGGACAACGGCGAGGCGGAGGGAGACGGGCCGGGCGACAGCCGAGCCGGCGGGTCCCCTTCAGGCTGACGGCCGGAAGGCCGGATCCTCGACCGCGGGGATGCGCGCCCCGTACGAGGTCTCCAGGACCCATCGGGCCAGGTCGAAGACCTGCTGGACCGCTTCGCGGTCGATGATACTCGAGTCGGAAGTCGCCACGATTCCCGCGAAGGACTTGAGGGGGTAGTCCGCCGAGGGCTCCACCTGCACCGCGCCCTCCAGGCCGAGGGCGGCGAGGCTTTGCCGGAGACCTTCGGCCATGAGGCCGGAGTAGGAGATCGGGGAATCCAGGAACAGGACCACGCTGGCTGGCCCCAGCTGTGCCAGGGCCCCAAGAATCCGCTCGAAGGCTGCGGGGGTGACCTTGCCGGGGCGGTAGCTGCCATGGATGGCGGAAGAATCCCGGAGCAGCCCGTCGTCGGCCAGGAACACCGGGAAGCCCTTCAGGTAGCTTTCCACCGTGATCAGCACGTTGTACCAGTCCACCCCCAGGGGGGCGCCGGACACCCCGGCGGCCGGCACGAGCTTGGCGCGGCGGCGGTGACAGTCCGCCGCGGGGAACACCGCCCGGAACAGGCAGTTTCTCTCGACCCCGCTGAGGCGATAGCGGTCGCTCACCAGCTTGAGGGCGGCCTTGTCCGGGTATCCCCGATCCTTGAGGTAGCGGTAGTCCACGATCGCTTCCCGGAAATTCATTGACGCAAATGGGCCAAGTGCGCTATCCTACGAAGTGCAGCGTACCAGCTTTCGCGCCTGAGGGAAAGTCCGCCCCGGGGGAGGATTCGAGGTCCAGAATGGGGAACAGAAGCCAGGGTTTCGTCCTGATCGTCGAAGACGAAGACTCCATCCGGTTGACCCTGCGGGACTACCTCAAGAACAAGGGCTACCCGGTGGTGGTCGCATCCGACGGTGTGGGGGCCATCAAGCAGCTGCTCGACAACGCCGTGGAGGTGATCGTCTCGGACTACCGGATGGACGTGCTCGGCGGCGACTACTGGATCAGGTTCCTCAAAGAGTACTGTCAGGACAAGAAGGTCATCATCACGAGCGGCTTCCTGAAGCCGGAGTTTCCCATCCCGTTCCCGGTTCTGTACAAGCCTTTCGACTATTCCGAGCTGGAACGCCTGGTGGCCGCGGCTTTGGCCGAAGGCGGCACGGGTGTGCCCCCCTCCTGACCGCCCGGAGCACTCCAGCCGCAGGACCCTGCATGCCCGGGTTGAAGGCATGGTCCAGGGAGTGGGCTTCCGGTACTCCACCGTCCGCCAGGCCCGGCGCCTGGGGGTAAGCGGTTACGTACGCAATCTCCCTGACGGCTCGGTGGAGGTCGTGGCCGAAGGCGAAGAGCCGAGGCTGCGCCGCCTGGCCTCCTGGCTCCAGACGGGCCCGCCCGGGGCCTACGTGCGCCGTGTCGACAAGCGCTTCGGCCCCGACCAGGGTTTCTTCCGGGATTTCCGCGTCGAGTATTGAGCCCGCCGGGTACCGAACCGGAGGAGCAGCGGCGACTCTACCGCCGGATCGAGTAGAACGCCTCCAGCCCGGGGTACTCCGCCACCGTGTCCAGGTGGTCCTCGATGCGCAGCAGCTGGTTGTACTTGGCCAGCCGGTCGGAGCGGGACATGGAGCCGGTCTTGATCTGCCCGGTCTCCAGGGCCACCACCAGGTCGGCGATGAAACTGTCCTCGGTCTCCCCGCTGCGGTGCGAGACCACGGCGGTGTAGCCGGCCCGCTTGGCCATTTCCACCGCTTCGTAGGTCTCGGTCAGGGTGCCGATCTGGTTCACCTTGATCAGGATCGAGTTGGCGATGCCCTTGTCGATCCCTTGCTTCAGACGTCCGGTGTTGGTGACGAAGATGTCGTCGCCCACGAGCTGGTGCGTCTTCCCTAGACGTTCGGTCAGGAGCTTCCAGCCGTCCCAGTCGTCCTCGGCCATGGCGTCCTCGAAGGAGATGATCGGGTACTTCTTGGCCCAGGCGGCC
>JAFGFV010000254.1 GCA_016930895.1 Spirochaetales bacterium
CTCGTCGAGCATTTCCCTGAGCTCGCTGGTCACCACGCTCTTCTTGCGCCGCATGTGGGCGCGAAACAGGCCATAAGCCTTGTCCAGATTCACCGACCCCGGCTCGACGCCCAGTGCCTCCAACTGCAGCTCGAAACCCGCCCGGCTCATTTCCTGCTCGCTGATGAGCAGGTCCGGGGTGCGTCCGACCGTTTCGTCCCGCAGCAGCTCCTGCAGCCGCTCCGTCAACCCCCGGCGGATCTCCGGTGCCCGGGCCTCGTGGAAGGCGTACTTGCCCAGCACGGGCTTGTTGGGATGAGGGGCCAGGCCGGTCAGGCGTGTCAGCAGCTCGCAGGTCGGGGCCAAACGGTCCAGGCGAACATGGTGCTCCAGCCCCAGGGTCTCCCGAAAAGCCTCTAGAGCGAACACCACTTCCTCGAGGGCCGCGTTGCCGCTCCTGGTGCCGATCCCGCCGACGGTCACCTCCACGTGCCGGGCTCCCGCCTCGATGGCGCTCAGGCTGCCCGCAGTGGCCAGGCCGAGATCGTTGTGCATGTGAACCCCGAGGGTCACTCCTTGCAGACCCTCGACGGTCCGAACGGCGGCGGCCACCAGCTCACCGACCTGCCGGGGGTGCAGGCAGCCGTTGGTGTCGGCCAGGTTGACCACTCCGGCCCCGTGCTCGGCTGCCGCGCGCACCGCTTCCAGGAGGAAGCTCCGGTCCGCCTGCCCAACCTCGCCGAAGGAGAACTGGAGCTCCACCCCCTCCCGGGGGGTCGCATCCAGGCAGGCGCCGATCAGCCGCAGCGCCTCCGCGGGGGATACCCCCAGCACCTCCTTCAAGAAACCCGGAGAAGCGTGCATGAACAGGTGCAGCCGCGGCCGGGCGGCCGACCGAAGGACCTCGAGGGTGGCCGCCACGTCGTCCTGGGTAGCCCGGCAGAGCGCCGCGATCGCCGGCCCGCGGACCTCCCGGGCGATGAGCTCGACGCTCTCCCGCTCCTCTCTGGAGGCGGCGGGATAGCCCGCGTCGATCACATCGACTCCAAGCGCCGCCAGCTGGCGGGCGATCACGAGGCGGTCGTGCCGGTCCAACACCACGAAACACAGCTTGTTGCCATCCCTCAGGGTCGTGTCCAGGATCTCAACGGCTCGTGGGTCCATCGCTTTCCTCCCTCGCCCGTGACTGCATCAGGGGCCGGGCAGCTCCTCCAGCCACGGGCTGCCCGGGAACTCCGCCGCCAGCTTTTCGAACAACCGGCGGGCCCGATCCCGCTTGCCCTGCTCCCAGAACACCCGCCCCGCCTGGTAGAGTCCTTCCTGGGCCGCCTCCGGGAAGTCCGGGTACACAAAGTAGGCCTTCAGGAACTCATCCGCCGCCTCCTCGAACGAGGCGCCGCCCGCCCGCGCCCTTTCCTCCAGCACCCGCCCGACGGCGAGCTGTGCGGCCGCAGCGCTGGCCTGGGTGCTGGCCGCGGTGATCCCCCGGAAGATGTCCAGGGACCGCCGGAGGTCCCCGGACAGGCGGTAGTGCTCCCCCAGCAGCAGGCTGACCTGGCTGGCCAGAGGCTCGGGCGGGGAGGTGGACCGGACGCGCTCGAGGAGCTCGACGGCCTGCCGGCGCTCGCGCGGGAACAGGTAGACGGCGTACTCGTAGCGGACCTGATTCTGGAGCTCCGCGCCCAGGGCCGGGCTGGACTCGGTCCGCCGGTAGAAGCCCTCGAGGATCCGGGCATCCTGGCCCCTGGCCAGCTCGGAGAGCACCCCGCGTATCTCTTCGACCGCCGCCCGGGCCAGCCCGCCCTCCGGCGAGCTCTCCAGATACCGCACGAGCAGGTCCAGGGCCCGCTCCGGCGCCTCAGCCCGGATCGCGCTCACCCCCGCCCAGTACAGGGCGCCGAGGGACGCCTGGCGCTCCGGGAACCGCTCGTGGACCGCCAGGAAGCCCTGGAGGGCCCGGCGGTACTCTCCCTTGCGGAAGTCCTCTTCGGCCAGGGCGAAGTACCCCTCTGCGGCCAGCGTGGCGCCCGGATACAGCCGGGCCAGCTCCGCGAACCCGGCTTCCGCCTCATCCCGCCTTCCGAGCCTGAGCAGGCTCGCGCCCTTCTGGAACAGGATCTCCTGCTCCAGGCTCCGTGCATATTCTTCGCTCCGGGGACCCAGGCGCTCCCGGGCCCGGGCGAGATCTTCCAGGCTCTCGTCGTAGCGTCCCGCCTGGGCAGCGCAGCTGGCGCTGCGGTACCAGGCCTCCGCTGCGCGGCGGCCCTGGGGATAGCGCTCGGCCAGGCGCCTGAAGGCCCGTTGGGCCTGCGCCAGATCGTCGAGGCGGAACAGGGCCAGGGCTTCCCAGAACAGGGATTCCTCCCCCTTTTCGCTGCCATCCAACAGCCGCGCGGCCGCAGCGAAGGCGACTGCGGCCTCACGGAGACGGTCCAGTCGGTAGTATGTGCGTCCCAGGTACAGCCAGCTGTCACCGGCCCACGGGGAAGGTTCCCCCCCGCCGGTGTTGCGCAGGAACCAGCCCAGTGCTCCCTCGTAGTCTCCGGCGTTGAACGCGCAGGTCCC
>JAFGFV010000255.1 GCA_016930895.1 Spirochaetales bacterium
GGACCCCGGTCAGGGCCAGGGCCACGCCCCGGACGATGTACAGGCTGGCCAGGGTGACGATCAGCGGCACCACGTTGAGCACCGCCACGAAGAAGCCGTTCATGCTGCCCACGGCCACGCCGCAGGCCAGGGCCACCGCGAAGGAGCCGGCGATGCCGACCCCACGGTTGGCCAGGGTGGTGACGATCACCGAGGAGAGGAAGATCGTCGACCCCATCGAGATGTCGATGCCCCCGGACACCAGGACGAACACCAGCCCGGCGGCGGCGATCCCCGTCGAGGCGGTCTGCTGCAGGAGGTTCACGGCGTTGGCAGGGCTGAAGAAGTTGGAGTTGAGCACCGAGAAGATCGCCACCAGCACGCCGAAGACGATGAACAGGCCGTACTTGTAGAAGGCGTTGTAGATCGAGTCTCTACTCAACTGCAAAGTGCTCATGCTTGATGCTCCTGATGGCGAGGGTCAACAGCCGCTCCTGGTCGAAGTCCTTTCGCTCGAGCTCGCCGGTGATCGTGCCGGCACACATGACCATGATGCGGTCGCAGACCCCGATCAGCTCCTCCATTTCCGAGGAGATGAACAGGATGGCCGAGCCCTCCTGCGCCATGGCGTTGAGGTGATTGTAGATTTCGAACTTGGCCCCTACGTCCACGCCCCGGGTGGGCTCGTCGACGATGAAGACCTCCGGCCTGGTCATGAGCCACTTGCCGATTACGACCTTCTGCTGGTTGCCGCCGGAGAGCATCCGGGCGGTCTGGCGGGTCTTGTCGTAGGTCTTGATGGAGAGGCGCTGGATCACCGCTTCGCTCTCGCGCTCCTCCCGCCGGGTGTCCACGGCGCCGAAGTGGCGCCTCAGGTTCCGCAGGGTGGCCAGGACCAGGTTCTCCTTGACGCTCTTGGGCATCAGGAGCCCTTCCTCCCGCCGGTTCTCGGTGATGTAGGCCATTCCGTGCTCGATCCACCACTCCGGGCCCGGGTGTCTGACCGGATGCTCCTTGAAGTAGATCCGCCCGGACTCCAGCGGGTCCACGCCGTAGATCCCCCGTGCCAGCTCGCTGCGCCCCGCCCCCATGAGACCGAACAGGCCGAGGATCTCGCCGCTGCGCAGCGCGAAGCTGACCTCCCGGAAGGCCTTGGGCGCGCTCAAGCCCTCCACGCGCAGGGCAACCTCTCCCGGACGCTTGTCGACGTAGGGGAACAGGTGGTCGATCTTCCGCCCGACCATCATCGAGATCATCCCGGCCTTGTCCATCTCCCCGATGGGGGACTGGCCGATGATGCTGCCGTCGCGGATCACGGCCACCTCGTCGCAGAGCTCCAGCACGTCGTCCAGGGTGTGGGAGATGTAGATCATGGAGATCCCCTTGGCCGAGAGCTCCCGGATGATCGAGAACAGGTGCCGCTTCTCCTTGTTGGACAGGGAGGTGGTCGGCTCGTCGAAGACCACGATCCGGGCGTTCTTGGACAGGGCCTTGGCGATCTCCACCATCTGGCGCATGCCCATGGACAGGTTCTCCACGAGGGTGCCAGGATTGAAGTCGATGCCCACGTGCCGCAGCTCCTTCTGGGCCTCCCGGTGCATGGTCCGGTAGGACAGGAACCCCATGGTCGAACCCGGAGCTCCTCCGAGATACAGGTTCTCGGCGATGGTCATGTTCAGAAAGAGGTTGAGCTCCTGGTGGATCAGGGCGATCCCCGCCCTGTCGGCGTCGTTGGCGTTCTTCGGGTTGTACGGCTCCCCCTCGAGGAGGATCTCGCCGCTGTCCCGCTGCAGCACGCCCCCCAGGATGTTCATCATCGTGGACTTGCCTGCGCCGTTTTCCCCGACGAGCCCCAGGATCGCCCCCCGCCTCGGGAGGGTGATGCTGACGTCCTTGAGGACCTGAACCCCCGAGAAGCTCTTGTTGAGCCCGACCAGCTGCAATACCGGCGTGTCAGCCATCGCTCTCTCCCGTGCGCTATCGATCGTTGGCCCTTCGCAGCGCCCCAAGCAGCGCAACCGCGATGATCATGACTCCCTTGAGGGCGTTGATCACGTACCACTCGACCCCCAGCAGGTTCAGGCTGTTGTTGAGCACGATGATCAGCACCGCCCCGATGGCCGTGCCGAGGATGCTTCCCTTGCCGCCGGTTACGGCGGTGCCGCCGATCACGACCGCCCCGACGATGTCCATCAGCATGGTCCTGCCCATGGCGGGCATGCCGGCGCCGCTGCGGGAGGTCATGATGATGGCGCTGATCGCCGCCAGCCCGCCGGAAAACAGGAAGAGGGTGAAGATCGTCCTCTTGACCGGGATTCCCGAAATCCTGGAGGTGCGGTGGTTCGTGCCCACCGAGAAGATGTAGCGCCCCAGGACGGTGCGGTGCAGCACGAAGGCCGTGACCCCAACCACGGCTGCCATGATGAAGATCGGCATCTGGACGCCGAACACGGTCCCCCTGCCGATGAACAGAAACGGCCGGGGCAGTCCGCCGATCGAGGCGCTCTGGGTGTACCACAGCGCCAAGCCGGAGAAGATGAGCTGCGTCGACATGGTGGCGATGAAGGAGGGCATGCGCAGCAGGGTCACCGTCAGTCCGTTCAGGGTTCCGATGCCCAGGCCGATGCCCAGTATTACCAGGACCCCGAGGAGGCTCACCGCGAAAGGGTTGCCGCTCATGGTCATGACCCGCGCACCGAGGATGCTGCCGAGTCCCAACGTGGCGGTCAGGGAGAAGTCGATGCCGCCGTTCATGAACACAAAGGTCATGCCGCAGGCCAGGATGATCAGGTCGGTGCACTGGACCAGGATGTTTCCCAGGTTCACGGGATTGGCGAACTTGTCGACGAATATCAGGGAGAACAGGAAATAGACGACAAAGAAGAGCATCGACACCCGCTCGACCGTGAAGAAGGTCTGCCAGTTGAATCGCTTCGTGGCCATCACCTCAACCCGTTCCGTACCTCTTCGAGGGCGTGCCCGGCGTCGATGGCGCCGAGGCGGCGAAAGAAAAGCCTGGTGTGAGAGCTCTCACACCAGGCTCAGCACACAAGAGTCAGCTGCCGCGGCTAGAAGCTGCCGTAGGCCCGCTTGGACATCTCGTCGAAGTTCTCCTGGGTGATGATGAACCCGGCATCCAGAACGGGTTCCCCGAGGGTCTTGCCGTTGGCGATCTCCACCGCCGCCTTGACGGCCTCGTAGCCTGTCTTGTAGACGTCCATGCCGAAGCACATTTCCACGTAGCCTTCCCGCATGGCGTCCAGGGAGGCCTTGTTGCCCGAGTACGGCATGACCGCCACGTGGCCGGATTCCCCGATCTTCTTGTAGCGGCCGGCCTGGCGGAGAGCGGAAATGGTCGCGCCGAGCAGGTAGTCGGAGTGCATGAACACGCAGTTGATCTCCGGGTGCGCCTGCAGGGCGTTGGTGGCGCCCGCGAGAGCCTTCTCCAGGTTCCACTCCGTGGGCACCTGCTGCACCAGCTCGACGATGTCGCTGTTCTTGGCCATCACGGCCTTGAAGCCGTCGGTGCGCCGCAGCACGTTCTCGTCCGAGAGGCTTCCGACCAGCTCGAGGACCTTCAGTTTCATGCCGTTCTTGCGGGCGTAGTCTGCCATCCATTCCCAGCCCTTGACCGTGAGGGCGTAGTTGTCGGTGGCGATGCCCCAGGCCACCTTGGCGTCCGCCGTGCTGTCCAATGTTCTATCACAGAACACGAAGGGTATGCCAGCCTTGTTGCAGGCCTTTACCGCCTGAAGGATGGCCGTGTAGTCGACGTATACGCAGGCGATCCCCGATACCCCCTGGGCGATCATGTCGTCGATCTGGCTGTTCTGCTTGACCGCGTCGCCTTCGGCCGTGCGGATCACCAGGTCCACGCCGAGATCGCGGCCCGCGTCGTCGATGCCCTTCTTGATGCCAAGCCAGAACGGGTCGTTCAGGTTGTCCAGAGCGACTCCGATGGTCATCTTCTCGGCGGCGGGAGCCTCCTTCTGTCCTCCTGCCATCGCAGCCATGGGCAGCAGCACCAAGAGGCAGGCAAGCAGCGCAATCATCCCCTTTTTCGTCATGACGGTCCTCCTGAAAGGTATTCCAACCTCGACTGAGGCTGGTCTCAACGGTACTTTGCCCATTTTAGTCGAATCCTGGGGCCCTGTCAATAGAATTTTATGAACAAAATGAATAACATTCATGAAATTTCACGAAATTGAATTGACAGACGCGTTGCGTCGGCTATACTGGAGTGGGAGCTCAACTACTGCTGGGAGAGGTCATGACGTCGCGGGAGCGCGTGCGGCTTGCACTGAATCACGAAGAGCCTGACCGGATACCCATCGACTTCGGGGGACTGCTGGCGAGCATCAACGTGTACACCTACGACGAGCTGGCGGCCGCCCTGGGGCTGGCGGGGGACGGCAGCGAAGCGATCATCAGCCGGGAGTGGTCCAACGTGCCCAAGCCGGCGGAGTCCATCCTGGAAGCCTGGGGCATCGATTTTCGGCGGGTGTGGCTGGGAGGGCCGGACCACTTCGCCCCCGTGGTCGACGAGGCGGAAGGCAGCTTCGTGGACGAGTGGGGCCTGACCTGGAAGCGGGTGGGACGCTACAACGAGCTCGTGAACCCTCCGCTGGCCGGCGCGGAGCTCTCCGACATCCTCCGCTACCGCTTCCCGGACCCAGCGGACCCGGGGCGCTACCGGGGCGTCCGGGAGTGGGCCGAGAGGCTGCACCGGGAGACCGACTACGCAGTGGTGGCCGGGCACTCGATGTTCGGGGTCTTCGAGCTGGGCTGCTGGCTGTGCGGCTTCAACGACTTTCTGCCGCGCCTGGCCATCGACAAGCGGTTCGTGCACGCCTTCTTCGAGCGGGTGCTGGAGGTGCAGAAGGAAATCGTGGGCCGCTACCTGGACCTGGTCGGGCCGTACATCCAGATCGTCGAGACGGCCGACGACCTGGGGCAGCAGTACAACTCCTTCGTCAGCCTGGAGATGTATCGGGAGATGATCAAGCCCTACCACAAGGCCTACACGCAGTTCATCAAGGACAAGGTGCCCCATGCCAGGGTGTTCATGCACTCCTGCGGCTCGATCCACAACCTGATTCCTGAGCTGATCGACAACGGCGTGGACATCCTGAACCCCGTGCAGCCCACCGCAGCCAAGATGGAGGCCTGGCGCCTCAAGCGGGACTTCGGCGACCGGTTGACCTTTCACGGGGGCATCGACGTGGTCGACCTGCTGCCCAAGGGCTCTCCGGAGGATGTCGAGGAGTTCGTGCGGCGAACCCTCCGGTGGTTCGCTCCCGGGGGAGGGTACATCCTGGCGGCCAGCCACAACATCCAGGACGACACGCCCTGCGAGAACGTGATCGCCATGTACCGGGCCGGCCTCGAGCATGGCCGATACCCGCTCAAACCCGGGTCGGCGGCTGCGGCGGGCCGGTGAGGCAGGAAGGGAGCTTCGGATGTCGCGGCTGTTCATCGACACTCCCCACCTGGTGTTCCAGATCCACGACACCCAGGCGGACAGCGCCCTGGACTTCCCCGCCGGCGACCTCCGGGTGCTCCGGGAGCTGGGGCGGCGCTACGCGGAGATCGCCTCCCTCCCGATCCAGGAGGAGAGCAGGCGCAGGTGGCAGCGCCTGAACGATCTGGAGCCGGAGCGTCCCCTCATCTGGACCAACGAGGTCTGCTGGAACGAGATGGACCACGACGGAAGCCTGCTGCTACGCTGCTCGAACGAGGTCTGCCAGCGCATCGAGCTGGAGATGCGCCGCACCCTGTACCAGTGGGAGCACTTCCGGGGAGACATGATCGTCGAGCCCGTGTTCTACTCCCCCCTGATCATCGAGAACACCGGCTTCGGGATCAACCCGGTGGCGGACGTGGCGGTCACCGACGAGACCTCCGAGATCGCCTCCCGGCACTTCTACAACCAGATCCAGGGGGAAGAAGACCTCGAGAAGATCCAACCGCCCCGGATCCGCTACGACCGGGGGCGCACCGACGAGTTCCTGGCCGCCTACAGGCGGGTGTTCGACGGCATCCTGCCCGTGGAAAAGCGGGGCTCCCCGGGCTTCTGGTTCGCCCCCTGGGACGACATCGTCTTCTGGATGGGGGCGGAGCAGGTCCTCATGGGCCTGGCCGTTCAGCCGGAGCTGATGCACAAGATCATCCGGCGGCTCACCGACGTGTACCTGGAGGGGCTGGCCCAATTCGAGCGCCTCAACCTGCTTGCCCTGAACACCTGCAACGTGCGGATCGGCTCCGGGGCCTACGGGTATACGAAGCAGCTTCCCCAGGGCGGTTTCGATCCCGCCCGGGTGCGCCCGATCGACATCTGGGGCTCCGCCACCCCCCAGATCTTCGGCTCGGTGTCGCCGCAGATGCACGAGGAGTTCGGGGTGGCCTACGAGCTGGAGTGGCTGTCCAGGTTCGGGCTGACCTACTACGGCTGCTGCGAGCCGCTGCACGACAAGCTGGACGTGCTGGAGAAAATCCCGAACCTGCGCAAGATCTCGATCAGCCCCTGGGCCGACGTGCCCGCAGCGGCCCGGCGGATCGGCCGGCGGTACGTGATCTCCCTGAAGCCCAGCCCATCGGTGCTCGCGGCCCCGAGCTGGCATCCCGACCAGGTTCGTCACGAGCTGGAGACCAAGCTGGCTGCGGCCAGGGGATGCAACGTCGAGATCGTGCTCAAGGACCTGAGCACGGTGCAGCGGCAGCCGCACCGGCTCTGGCAGTGGATGGAGGTGGCCTCGGAGGTGGCCGCGCGCTATGGCTGAGGCCTCCGTGGGGCGTGGGGACGTGCTGCGCTGTCTGAGCTCGTGCGGGCTTGCCCACGCGGAGCTGGCCGCCGGGGCCGGCAGCATCGTGGTGAGCGCCTACGGCGGGCGGATCTTCGGGCCGTTCGTGGGGGCCGAGAGCCTGGGGTGGCTGAGCCCGCTGTTCGGCGACCCGGAGGGCTTCCGCGCCGCCGTGGCTGCCGGGGCGTGGAACCTGGGGGGAGAGCGCCTGTGGCTGGCCCCGGAGCTGAGGTACTGCGTGCGGGACCGGAAGCGCTTCCTGGAGAGCTACACCGTGCAGCCGGCCATGGACCCGGGGGGATA
>JAFGFV010000256.1 GCA_016930895.1 Spirochaetales bacterium
CGTATCGGGAAGCCCTGGAAAGCTTGCGCCTGGCCCCCTCCGCCTCCAACCGCCAGCCCTGGCGGGGGCTTCTCTCCGGGACTCAGCGGCTCGGCCGGGAGCTTCACCTGTTCCTGTGCCGGACCCCGGGCTACCGGCAGGCGGGGGCGATAGACCTGCAGCGGATGGACATGGGCATCGCCATGGCGCACTTCCAGTTGGGCCTCGAGGCCGCCGCGCCCGCGGAGGCCGGCCGGGGGCGTTGGCAGGTGCTGGCCCCCGAGCCGCGACTGCCCGAGTTCCACCCTCCGGGGCCGGCCCGTTCCTCCTTCCAAAACCTCGAATATGTGGTAAGCTGGCGCCCGGACGGGTGAGGGCCCCGATCCAGGCCGGCTGCGCATGGCGCGAGGCGGCCGTCGGCACCGCTCGTCTGGGAAGCCAGGATGACCGAGAGACTCTACTACCAGGATGCGGATTGCCTCGTCTTCACGGCCCGGGTGGCGAGCCAGCGGGCCGACTCCGGCCGGTGGCGCGTGGTGCTCGATCGAACCGCCTTCTTCCCTGAGGGCGGGGGCCATCCCTTTGATCGGGGTACCCTGGAGGGGATCCCGGTGCTGGACGTCCAGGACCTCGATGGCGAGGTGGTGCATTTCCTGGGCAAGCCGCTTCCCGGACCGGCCGGGGACTCCGAGGAGGGCCGTCAGGTGACCGGCCAGGTCGACCCGGAGCACCGGCGGGAATACCGGGAGCAGCACACGGGACAGCACATCGTTTCCGCCAGCCTGGAAGAGGCCGCGGCGGCATCCACCCTCTCCGCTCACCTGGGGGAGCGTTGCGTGACCGTCGAGGTCGACCGGGACGCCTTGGGCGAGGATGAGCTGCTGGCGGCCGAAAGCCTCGCCAACCGCATCGTGACGGCTAATCTCCCGGTACGGGTCCACTGGGCGGAGCGCGACGAGCTGCCGCGATACCCCCTGCGCAGGCCGCCTCCCGCGGGAATCGAGACCCTGCGCATCGTGGAGATCCCGGGCTACGACGCCACTCCCTGCGGCGGTCTGCACGTGCGCTCCACCGGAGAGGTCGGCCTGATTCAGCTGGTGGGGACCGAGAGAATCCGCAGGCGCCTGCGCCTGAGCTGGCGCATCGGCGAGCGAGCCTACCGGGAGGCCCGGGCGACCGAGCGCCTGGCCCAGGAGCTCGCCCACGAGCTGGGATGCAAGCGGGAGGAACTCGCGGCCGCCGTCCGGGAGCTCAAGGAGCGGCTGAGGGCTCGCGACCAGGAAACAACCCGGCTCAGGCGGCGGGTCGCCGGGCTCCTGGCCCCGACCCTCCGGGAGCGGGCCCGACGGATCGGACCCGGGGGACCGGGAGGCTTCACACTGGTGCTCGAGCGCCTGGAGGACTGCGATTCCGAGCTCCTGGAAGAGCTCATCCGCACCCTGGTCGCGGCTCCGAGCACGGTGGTCGCCCTGGTGTGCCTTGACCGCGACGAGCTCCGGTGGGTGGCCGGCGCAAGCCCCCAGCTGGAGCTCGACCTCGGCTCCCTGATCCTGCCGAACCTGGGCCTGATCGCCGGGCGCGGAGGCGGGCGGGGAAACCGCTGGCAGGGGGTGGGCGGCAACCCCGGCGGGGCGGACGCCTTTCTGGGCGCAGTGCATGCCGCTGTCCATGCCGCTGTGCAGCAGCGAACCCCCGCAGGGGCCGAACGGGAGACAGAAGAGTCGTGAGCCAGAGAATCCCCAACCGCGCCAGCCAGCCGCCGATCGCGGGCCCCGCCGGCGCACGCCAGCGCCGCGCTGGCACAGTCCAGCGCCGCGCTGGCGTGCTGCTCCACCCCACCAGCCTGCCGGGGCCCCACGGCATCGGGAGCCTGGGCGCGCCCGCCCACGCCTTCGTGGATTTCCTCCGGCGGGCCCGGCAGTCCCTGTGGCAGATCCTGCCGCTGGGGCCCACCGGTTACGGCGACTCCCCATACCAGAGCTTTTCCTCGTTCGCCGGCAATCCGCTGCTGATCGACCTGCCGCTACTGGTGGAGGAGGGGCTGCTGTTGCCCAGGGAAGTCGAGGCCGCGCTCCCTGGAGGACGGGAGCTTCCGGCGGACAGGGTCGACTACGGGGCGGTGATCCCCTTCAAGAACGCAGTGCTTCGGCGGGTTCACGCCGCCTGGAAGCGCCGCAGCGGCTCGGCCCTGCAGGAAGAGCTGGCAGAGTTCTGCCGGCGCAACGCCTTCTGGCTCGAAGACTACAGCCTGTTCATGGGCCTCAAGAGGCGCTACGCCTCCCGGCGGGGCGGGGTCTGGCCCCGGTGGCCCCGGGAGCTCGTACATCGTCAGCCCGCGGCCATGGAAACGGCCCGCGCCGAGCTGGCCGAGGCGGTCTCCGAGCAGAAGCTCCTGCAGTTCCTGTTCCACCGTCAGTGGCAGGCCCTGAAGCGCCACGCCAACCGCCAGGGTGTCGGGATCATCGGTGACATCCCGATCTTCGTTGCCTACGACAGCGCCGACGTGTGGGCCCACCAGGAGCTGTTTCGGCTCGATCCGGACGGCAACCCGACGGCGGTGGCGGGAGTGCCGCCCGACTACTTCAGCGCCACGGGCCAGCTCTGGGGCAACCCCCTGTACGATTGGGAGCGACACCAGGCCACGGGCTACCGCTGGTGGATCGACCGCATCCGCACCAGGCTCGAGGCGGTGGACCTGCTGCGCCTCGATCACTTCCGCGGCTTCGAGGCCTTCTGGGAGGTGCCGGCCGGGGACCAGACCGCGGAAAAGGGACGCTGGGTCCAGGGCCCGGGGCTCGACTTCTTCGAGGCCCTGGAAAGGGAGCTGGGAAGCCTCCCGCTCATCGCGGAAGACCTCGGGTTCATCACCGAAGAGGTGGTGGAGCTGCGGGAGCGGCTGGGCCTCCCGGGGATGAAGGTCCTGCAGTTCGCCTTCGACGGTGACAGCTCGAACACCTTGCTTCCCCACCACTACTCCGAGGACTGCGTGGTCTACACGGGCACCCACGACAACGATACGACCCTCGGGTGGTACGAGTCCCAAGAGGAGCGGACCCGGGATTTCGTGCGCCGCTACCTGGCTCGGGACGGCCACGACATCTCCTGGGACCTGGTCCGGCTGGCATTCGCCTCGGTAGGCCGCGTTGCCATGGTGCCGCTGCAGGACCTCATGAGCCTCGGCTCCGAAGCCCGGATGAACTTCCCCAGCCGCGCCCACGGCAACTGGCAGTGGCGGTACCAGGACTGGATGCTCCGCCACGAGACGGCTGACCGCCTGGGCGAGCTCACGGAGCTGTACGACCGCGTCGCGGACGGCCATCCGGAGCACCCGTCAGAGGGTTGACCTGGCTCCCGCGGGGTTGACCTGGGTCAATGGCCTCCACGGCTGCCGTCGAGTATATTCAACTCATGGACCACATGATGTGTCCGGGGGCAAGGTTCCTGCGTCAGCCTCGCCCGGAGATGTTCGAGTGCCCGGACTGCGGGGCGGAAGTCGAGATCTGGTCCGACGAGATCCGCGGAACCTGCAGCTCCTGTGGTAGACACGTATTCCGCGAAGGCCTCCCCTCCTGCGTGCAGTGGTGCAAGTACGCCAAGGAGTGCGTAGGGGCGGAAGCCTTCGGGCGATACCAGCGCAACCGGGCAATCGGGCTCAAACAGCGCCTGCTGGAGGTCCTGCAGGGCCGCGGGCTCATCTGCGGGGAAGAGGCAGCCCTCCGGGAGCGCGCTCTCGCGCGCGCAGAGCGGATCCTGGAAGGCGAGCCCGAGGCGGCCTGGCATCTTGTCATTCCCGCCACTTTGCTCCATGATGTGCCCTTCGGCCAAGGGCCGGATCATCCGAGCCTGGAGAAGCTTCTGCACGCGCAGGGGCTCGATCCGCAGGACATCGCTGCCATTCAAGGGATTCTGGCGGAGCTGTCCGGCGCAGGGACCGCGGACCTGGAGCTGGAAGCGCGAGTCGTGCGGGATGCCTGGGGCCTGGCGGAATCAGGCAAGAAGAAAAAGCGAACGAGAGCGGTGCGCTAAAAAGGGGCGCGCCGGCGGCCGCGTGTCGGCCCTTGAAGCAAGAACACTGGCCCGGGAGTGCCGGGCGCGGGCGCGCAGCAAGCGCCGGACGAGCCGGCGGCCCCGGCACCACGGAGGAATCGGATGCGTGAGAAAGTCGAAGCAGCTCTCAAGCAGGTTCGCCCGGCCCTGCAGGCCGACGGCGGTGACGTGGAACTGGTCGGGGTTTCCGAGGATGGCGTGGTCACGGTGCGCCTGAAGGGCGCCTGCGGCGGATGCCCGATGGCGCAGATCACTCTCAAGCAGGGAATCGAGCGGCACCTCAAGTCCCAGGTCCCCGAGGTCAAGAGCGTCGAGTCCGTTCCCCTCGGGCAGTAAGAGGGATTCCCCGCGGCTCAACCTTGGCCGGGGGTGATCCGAAGTCGCACCAAGCTTCCCGAGCGAAGGATGTCCAGCTCCATGGCCGCGCCGGCGGGCCAGCGGCTCAGGAGCCGGTGCAGGTCGTCCACCGAGGCGACCTGACTCCCTCCGGCGCGGAAGATCAGGTCTCCCCGCTCCAACCCCGCCTTGCCGGCGGGAGCATCGGGTTCGATGGACACGACCTCGACCACGGTGGGGGCCGCGAGCTCCAGGCGGTGCTGGAGACGCCGGTTCACCGGTCGGGGCTGCGCCCCGATGCCGAGATAGCCGCGCCGGACCCTGCCGTGCATGACCAGCTCGCTCACCACCCAGCGGGCCGTGTTCACCGGGATCGAGAAGCTGATGCCCTGCGCCATGTAGATCATCGCCGTATTGATGCCGATGACCCGCCCCCGGCTGTCCACCAGCGGCCCTCCGGAGTTGCCCGGGTTGAGAGCCACGTCGGTCTGGATGACGTTGTCGATGAGCCGCCCCGACTGGCTGCGCAGGGAGCGTCCCAGCGCCGAGATCACCCCGGCGCTTACGGTGCTCTGGAAACCCAGGGGATTGCCGATGGCGATCACCAGCTGGCCTACCCTCAGCTCCTCCGAATCGCCCAGCTCGGCGGCCGGCAAGCCCCCGTCCCCCACGCGGATGACCGCCAGGTCGGTGGCCGGGTCGGTTCCCACCACCTGCGCGCCCAGGCTCCGCCCGTCCGTGAGGGATACCTCCAGGCCGTCGCTTTCCTCCACCACGTGGTTGTTGGTCAGCACGAAGCCGTCCGGGGTGATGATCACTCCGGACCCCGCCCCTTCACCCCCGGGACCGCGGCGGCCGCTCTTCTTGCTGACGTTGATCGCCACGACCGAGGGACCGACCTGCTCGGCCACTCGAATGACCGCCCGAGAATAGGCGTCCAGGAGATCGGCATCCTTCTCGGCTGCCGCCCTTCCCTCCGGCCGAGAGGCTTGTTCCCCCACCGGGCCGTTCCAATCGCTCAATATCCAGTCCACCACGGGACTCGCATCCGTTCTGCTCATGGTCGTTCCTGCCTCAGGGGCAATGTACTAAGGGCCGTGACTCCCGGCCACCCGGGCGCCGGTGCGCACCCTCGCCGCCTCACGACAAACCCTGCCGGAGGCGCCACCTTGTCCTGGGCGGCAGCAGCAGCTACACTGTTCAGCCATGGACATCCTGCGCAAGACGGCGGACCTCCTGGACCAGGGGGAGGACCTGGTGCTCGTCACGGTGGTCAAGGCGGGGGCCGGCACGCCCGGCAAGCCCGGGTTCAAGATGATCGTCGCCCGCTCCGGGGCCCTGCACGGCACGGTAGGCGGCGGTGAGCTGGAAGCCCGAGCCCTCGAGGAGGCCGGGGAGATGCTGCGGACCGCCGAAGGGGGGCTGCGGGAATACGACCTCGGGGAGCTCGGCATGAAGTGCGGCGGCCGGGCCACCCTGCTCTTCGAAGTTTTCCGGGCCCGGGCGAGCTTCGTGCTGTTCGGCGGCGGGCACATCGGCCGGGCCCTGTCCCCGATCCTGGAGTCCCTCGGCTTTCGCGTGACGGTTTACGACTCGCGCCCGGAAGTCCGGGGGCTCCTGTCCGACGGCGAGCAGCGCATCGTGGTCCAGGGGGACTACGGTGATCTGAGCTCGATCCAGGCCACCCTGGCGGCGAGCGAGTACTGCTTCATCGCCACCCACGGGCACGAGCACGACTACGTGGTCCTGAAACAGGTGCTGGCCGCGAAGCCCCAGTACCGGTACGTGGGGCTGATCGGCTCCAGACCCAAGATCCGCGCCACCGTGAAGCGCCTGGCCGCCGACGGGTTGGAGCGTCCGCCCTTCCTGTATGCGCCGGTCGGACTGGCGATCGGCGGGGACACCGCGGCGGAGATTTCCGTATCCGTGGCCGCGGAGATCCTGGCCGTACGCTACGGCGCCGCGGCCCCGCACATGCGGGACCGCCTGGATTGAGCGCGAGCGGCGGAGCCGGCCGCCCGCCCGCCCGGCCCCCGAGGAGCCTTGCCCAGCCGCCCGCGCGCCCGCGAGCTCCCGCGGTGAGCAGTCATCTCAGGATCGCGGTCACGTGCAGCTTCGGGCTGGAGTCCCTGGTCAGCCAGGAGCTCTCCGAACTCGGCTATCCGGAACATGTGGTGGGAAACGGACGCGTGTGCTTCACGGCCCCTGCCGCGGCCCTGGCCCGGTGCAACCTCTGGCTGCGGACCGCGGACCGCGTGCTCGTGGTCCTGGCTGAGTTCCCGGCGGCAGGTTTCGACGAGCTGTTTGCGGGCGTTCAGAGCGTCCCGTGGGAGGAGATCCTGCCGGCCGACGCGCGGGTCGTGGTGACGGCCCGCTCGGTCCGGTCGAGGCTGACCAGTCTTCCCGCCTGCCAGAGCACCGTCAAGAAGGCCGTCATCGAGAGCTTGCGCCGCCGCCATGCCGCCCAGTGGTTCCCGGAAAGCGGGCCCTTGTACGCGGTGGACCTCGCCTTGCGCGCCGACCGGGGCCTGCTGACCCTCGACTCCACCGGAGAAGGGCTGCACCGCCGGGGCTATCGCACACGCGCGGGCGCCGCCCCGCTGCGTGAGAACCTGGCCGCGGCCCTGGTGATGCTGTCCCGCTGGGACCCCTCACGGGTGCTGGCGGACCCCTTCTGCGGCTCCGGGACGATCGTCATCGAGGCGGCCATGGCTGCGCTGCAGATGGCGCCCGGGCTCCGGCGGAGCTTCACCGCGGAGGGTTGGCCGCATCTGGACCGGCGAATCTGGCAGGAGGCAAGGGAAGAAGCGCGCACCCGGGCCGCGGCGGCGACCCGGGGCGGCGGAGGGGAGGCCGAGATCCTCGCTTCGGATCGCGATGTGCGCATGATCGCTCTCGGCCGGGCCAATGCCCGCCGGGCCGGAGTCGAGGGTGCCATCTCGTGGCGTGCCCTCCCGGTCGAACGGTTTCGCAGCCGGGCGCCCTACGGCTGCCTGGTCTGCAATCCCCCCTACGGAGAGCGCACGGGCGGGGCTTCCGAGGTGGAGGAGCTGTACCGCACTCTGGGCGCCGTGTTCGCCCGCCTGGACCGCTGGTCCGGGTTCTTTCTGACGTCCCATCCTCATTTCGAGAGGCACTTCGGGAGACCGGCGGACCGCAACCGCAAGCTGTACAACGGGAACCTCAAGACCTACCTCTACCAGTACCTCGGCCCGCTTCCCCGTTCCGAGGATCACCGGCACGCCCCGCCCGGCGCAGCCGCCGGGAAGTCGCCCGGCTCCGTCTCAGGGGACACCGCGGGGGCTGCCATCCTGAAAGGCCGGGCAGAGACCGGCTCCGGGCGCGGGCGGCGGCTCGGCTTTCCCACCGCAAACCTGGCCCTGGACGCGGACGCGCTTCCTCCTTCCGGCATATACGCCGTCTGGGTCCGCATCGAAGGGGAGCAGCGCTGGCGTCCCGGGGCCGCCAGCGTGGGGTACAACCCCACCTTCCCGGCAGACCGCCGGCGCCTGGAGGTGCACATCCTCGACTATGACGGGGGCGAGCTCTACGGCAAGCGGCTGGAGGTGCTCCCCGTCGCCTACCTGCGCGAGGAGAAGCGCTTCCCGGACCCCGAGACCCTGGTCCGCCAGATGGAGCGGGACTGCGCCCACGCCCGAAGCATGCTCGCCGAGGCGAGGCCCCCGGCGCAGCCGGGCGAATCGTAACAGCCGACTGCAGTCATGCCCAGGGAGCTGGTCAGGAGGGACCCCCCACGGGCTCGAGGTCGGACTCCCGCACCCAGCCGAACCTGCGGTAGTTGCCCCAGACGATCACTTCCACCCAGCCGTCCTTGCGATGCACCGGGCGCACCATGGTCCCTGCCGGAAGCCTCCCTGCCAGCCTCTCCCCCTCCTCGGGATGGCAACTCAGAGGCGCGCCCGGCGTGATGACCCGCGCCGCCGGATACGCGCGCACGGCCAGCACCTCCGGAGCGAAGCGGTCACGACGGGCCAGGAAGCGCATGATCCCGCTGCTGATCCCCAGGGCCACGCTCTCAGGATTGCCGAACAGCACGTCCCGGTCCGAGCGCACGGTCACGAACCCGGTCTCGATGATCACGGCCGGCGTGGAGGGGTGGATGGCGTGCCGACAGCGATGGTGACTGAAGGCGTAGTAGCCCCGCATGTTGTAGGTCGTGCCGTAGCGGTCCTCCGGAAGATCCGTGAAGCGGCTGTAGGTGAAAGCCAGGGCGTCGAGCAGCTGACGCGAGGCGTCGGATGCGCGCCACGGCGTGGCCGCCTTCCAGCCCCGCGCCCCCAGGCGGGCTGCCCCGTCGGCGTGGATCGACACGAAGGCATCGGCCCGGTAACCCGGCGGAACCGTGGCCGGCAGGAGCTCGGCGTCCATGCCCGCCGTGCGCAGCTGCTCCACGACCCTGCGGGCGATGCCAAGATTGGCGTCGACTTCGCGGTACTCCCCAAACCGCGCCCCGGTGGAGGAGCGAAGGCGACGAAGCTCTTCGGGCAGCTCCTCGATGCGCCAGTGTCCCGCCTGCACCCCCACCCTCGGGGGCCCGGGCTGA
The DNA here is from genome assembly GCA_016930895.1 of Spirochaetales bacterium. The sequence continues at coordinate 8,927 of JAFGFV010000256.1, forward strand.
GTCCAGGTCGCGGGGGTGCCCAGACCGGAGAAGTGCGATTCAACCGGGCCGTCAAGGCCGGCGCGGGCGCGCCGATACAGCCCACGCTCCGCCTCCAGGCGGGAGCCCACGGAGAGCATCAGCGTCGCAATCACCAGCGCCCAGGCGGCCGCTACCAGAGCCGTTCCGGTTGGGTCCCTTCGCCTCATGACTCATCTCCTGCAGGCAAACGCTCCGCACGGCGGTTCCCTTTTCCTTACGAGGTTAGTAAAATTAGGAGGTCGGGGCAAGGGCGGTCGAGGTGCGGACGGTCCAAACGGCATGAGCAATCTCCACCCGCGCCTACGCTCCCGCAGGTGCTGCTTCATCGAATCGAAAGGCATGACCATGGCACGGGTGCGGAACGAGTCGGCTGGCGGGCGTACGGGCCTGCAGGGCAGCGAGGACAGCGAACGCAGCGCCGCAGGCGGCGAGACCCTGCGGAGGTTTCAGCTCGCCCTGGCGCGCCGGCTTCTGAGCTGGGCGGTGCCCAGCATGGCGGCAGGCCTGGCCGCTGCCTTCCTGGGCACAGGATTCTGGCGGGGCCTCGGCATCCAGGCGGCGGCCTGGGGCGCCGTGGATGCAGTGATCGCCCTGCTGGCCCGTTTGTCCGCCCTGCGGGGCCGGCGCGCGGGCAGTGGCACCAGCGGCGCCGTGAGCGGCGGGGCAGACGTGCAGGGAGACTGGCAGCTGCAAGCCCGGCGCCTGCGCCGCATCCTGTGGATCAATGCAGCTCTGGACGGGCTGTACGTGAGTGGAGGGGTGCTCCTGTCGCTGACCCTGGGGCGCAGCTCCGCGGCCGCCCGGGGGCACGGGTTGGGGATTGCGCTCCAGGGTGCCTTCCTGCTGATCTTCGACGTGATCCACGCCCTGGCCGCGGCACGCCTGCTGCCCGCGCCCGGGCACATCGCCTCGGGGGGCGGTCCCGATGCGGCGGAGGGCGGTCCCAACCCGGAGGGAGGCTCTGAATGAGCGCTGTCGAGTACCGGTCGATGCACGGGTCGGCGGACGCTTC
>JAFGFV010000257.1 GCA_016930895.1 Spirochaetales bacterium
ACCCTGTCGGCTCCGGCCCCTGCTGACGACACCGACCCATTCTCTTCCCCGTATTCCCGCGATCAGTTGTTGCTCTACTTCGACCGGGCGGACCGCGCCGCCGACGTGGAGCAGTGGCTTCGAATCATGGAGGTCCCCCTGGCGGCAGTTCCCGAGTGGGAGCGGGAACGGGCCGAACGGGACTACGAGGCCAGGCTCTCGGCGTTTCTCCGGCGCGCCTGGACAGGAACGCTGCAAGAGCCCGACCTGAGGACCTTTCTCGACGCGGTGGAGCAGGCCGATCGCAAGTACCTGTTCCTCACGGACGGCTTGGGCCGGATCACCCGGGACGAAGTGGGAGACCCCCTGCTGCGGGGGGCCGAGCAGGCGGAAGAGGACCATCGGCGGTGGCGGGAGGAGCTCGGGGCCGCCGCTGAGAGCCTGGTCGCACGATGGGAACAAGCGGCCCAGGTATCCCTTCATGAGCTCCTGGGGTTCCTGCAGCCCGAGAGCCGCGACCGGGTGGACGGAGGGGCCCGCATCACCCTGCAGCAGTACTGCGCCGAGGTACGCCGTGAGTTCGCGCGCCTGTATCGCCAGGCCGAGAGCCGCTTCCTGGCGACCCGCTTGCGCGACCGCTACTCCCTGCGCAGCAAGAGTGAATCCCGCACGGCGGGCGGCGTGGCCGCTGAGCTGATTCGGAACACCCAGGCCGAGTTGGATGAGGCCATGCAGACCCTGCAGCTCGGCCCCCGGGCGCAGCAGCCGGCGGATGCGCTGGCGCTCGATCCGCAGCGGTGGCAAGAGGAGTTCCTGGCGCAGTTCGAGAAGGGCATCCAGGCCTGGAGCGCGGCGGAGGAGCGTCTGCTCCAGCAGCGGATACGCTGGGAGGCGGACGCCCGCGGGGCATTCGTCGAGGGGGAAGCGGCCTGGGACGCAGCCTTTGCCGAGCTGGAGCGCGCCCAAGGCGCCTGGGCGGAGGAGATGAACCGCTGCCTGAGCGAAGGCCGTCTGGCCTGGACGCTGACCGAGCAGGATTTCCTGGAGCAGTTTGCCGCGGTCACCGCCGAGCTCGCCGGGAGCGCCCGGGCCGAGCTGGAGAGCGTGCGCCAGGAAGCCGCCGTCCTGGTCGGGGTCTACCGCCAGTGCGTGGAGTTGATCGAGCTGGCCGAGGGGAACGTCGAGCTTTTGTCCTGCGAGGTCGACTCTCTCCGGGAGGAGGTGACGGCCGAGGAGGGCAGCAGCCTGCACGCGCTGCTGGAGGAGCTCGAGTACTGGCAGGGCGCGGACGGCGATGGTGGGATGCTGGCCAGGTACCGAGATGCGGCGGAGGCCGCCCGGGGCGCCCTGCTGGACCTGGAGGCCAGGATCCGCGCCTACGGACAGGAAGAGCTTCCGGCGAACTCTCTCGAGCGGGAGATCGCCAGGCTGGAGGCCGAGAGGAGTTACCTGCAACGACAGGTGGAGATCGCCGAAGCCGTGGTCGACTACGCCGACGAGGCGGGTGCGGATCGGCCCTCGGAGGCGGAGACCGCAAATGCGCTGAGACTGGCCCAGGCGCAGCTGCTGGAATCCGGGCGATGCTACGAGCAAGCGGTGCAGAGCCTCCAGCGGCTGGTGCGCGAGGAGGTGGAGGCAGCCCCGCTGGAGCTCGCGGTGGCCCGGGAGGCCCTGGAGCAGGCGCAGATCTCCCTGGACCAGTCCCGCCGCCGGTACGGCGATGCCTGGAGCGCCTGGGGAGCCCAGGACCTGGGGGTTCTGGAGGCGCTGGTCGGGCAGTATCAGGAAGCGCTGGAGCGCTGGTACGGCGCCGAGCGCGCGGCGGCGTACCGTGGGTACATGGCCGCCTGGGAGGCTTTCGAGGCGGCCGAGCTCGCCGACCAGGCGGGAGCGCTCCTGCGCGACCTGCTGGGTCAGGGAGAGGTCGATCGGGTCCCGGACCTGGCGCGTCTGCAGGCTCGCTCCGATGCGCTGCGCGCCCTGGAACTGGAGTGGACAGACCCCCAGCTTCAGGACCGGGTTCGGGAGTGCCTGAGCGCCGCCGAGCTCAGTCTCGAAACGGATGTGGTCGAGGGGCTCCTGGCGGCGGTCGAGGCGGGCTTGAGCGGGGATCCACTGGGACGGCTCCGGGCGCGGCAGCGCTTGGCGGTCCTGCGGGAGAACGCCGAGATCGAGCAGTATCGCCACGAGCGGCTGGCCGAGCTCCTGGAACGCGAGTGCCTGTCCGCGGCGCAGGGAGCGGCCGAAATCGAGGCGGCTCGATCGGCGGCGGAGCGGGCCAGGGCGGCCTTCGAGCAAGCGCGGGCGGAGCTCGGGCGGGAAGCCCTGGCCTGTCTCGAGGGAGACTGCGCGGCGGTGAGCCCCGAGGCGGCGGCGTTGGCGGAGCTGCTGCGGCTGACCGGAGCGACGGGGCGCGGAGCTGTCGAGGAGGGCAACGGCAGCCCGGCCGATGGCAGCGGCAGCCCGGCCGAGGCGGAGGATCTGCGGTTCCTGCTGGACGAGATGGACCTGCGGGACCTGTTCTCGGGAGAGGAGCGCCCGGCCCTTCGGGAAGCCCAGGTAGCGGTCGAGCTGTACGACCTGTTCGGCCCCATGCTGCCCTGCCTGGGCAGCTACTACCGCACGAGGGACGCGGCGGCCTGGGGTGCCGCCCTTGGCGCAGGGGAGCCCGGGGGCGAGCTGGCGGCTCTCCGCTCGTTGAGCTCGCCCACAGAGATTGCCGGCCTGTGTGAGGTGCTGACCCGGCTGCCGTCGCCGTCGCCGTATCTGGAGGATCTGGTGGTGCGGATTCTGGCGCACGCTGCCGCAGGGCGGGAGCCGGCCGCGGGGCAGGGAACTACGGCGGAGGAGCCCGCTGGAGAGCCCGACCCCGGCGTCCGCGAATGGCTGGCCGCCATCGAGGAGGTGGCGGTGGTGGAAGAGCGCCTCGCGCAGGACCTGGAGGCCTACGTCGCCCTCCTGGTCGAAGCGCTGGCCGCCTTTGGGTCACCGGATTGGAGCCGCCGCGGCACCGAGTCGGAGGCTCGCGAGGCCCGGGCGGCCGTGTGGTCCGGGGAGCGCGCGGCTGTTGACTGGCTGGAAGCCCGCGTGCAGGCGGAGGCTGCGCGGGATGCCTGGGCCGAAGGCTTCGACGGGTACCGGGAGGCGGTCCTGGAGCCGCTGAGGGCGGAGCTGGTCGAGCGGGAGGGCGCGGTGGCCCGCTGCCAGTCCGAGTATGACCAGGCGCTGGCACGCTTTTCCGCGGTCTCCGCCCGGTATCTCGAGCTCCACGGGGCCCTGCAGGAGGCGCTGGCCGAGCATGAGGAGGCTCGCGTTGCCCTTCAGCAGGCCGAAGAGATCCACGCCTACGCCTCCAACGGCTACCGTTTGGAGGCGTCCGGTCCCGAGACGGTGCTTGCGGAACGCCGCCGGGGGCTCGCCCGGGTGGTGGAGGCGCTCGAGGTGCTCCGGGCCATCCCCCCTGTGGAGCTGCAGCGGCCTTTTGCCGAGCGCATGGATCCAGGGTACGGGGAGGCCAAGGCCCGGGAAATCGCCCTGATCGAAGGGCTGCAGCAGCTCATCGCCGCCCGCAGTGGCATGGAGCGTGCGAGTGGGGAGTGGCGGGATCTGCTCGAGGCGGCCGCCGAACGGCTGAGCAGCGGGGCACTGGAGGTGTTCTCCTTCGCCTGGAGCGGCGGGGAAAGCGGCAGCCTGGAGTTCCGCCCGGACGCGGCCTCGGTCGAGTCAGGTGAGCTGACCGACTTCGCCGGCTGCGACGAACAGACCCTGGCGCAGACGGTGGCGGCGTACTTCGAGGGAGATCGGTCGAAGGTGTCGGAGCGATTCTCCACCGACGTGGTTCTCTGGCTCCTCGGCATGGCGTCGTACGGAGACGGATGCGCCGACCTGCTGTCCCAATTTGGCGTCGCCTACTACTACGACGCCGTGGTCCAGGAGGACTTGCAGATCCCGGACGCTCCGGGAGTCATCATCGGCATCCTGTCGGCCCCCAGCCTGCAGGCCTTGATCGGGCCGCGCTATCTGGACCTGGGGGGCCGTTGGGTGCAGGTCTGCACCGGCGAAAGACAGTACACGGAGTGTCACTGGGAATACGATTACCCGGAGGAGAAGCTCACCGTCGAGGACTACCTGGCGCGGGCGGGCAGGCGTGCGTACGAGAAGGTGACAGGCGACACCCGTGCAGGCCGCCTGTACGCCTTCTACAAGGCGATGCTGGCCTCCGGGCACCTGGCGGGCGGGACTCGCTTCGCCGGCAAGGACCTGTCGGAGCTGGCCTATCGCTATGTCGACGGAAAAGCCGCGGCGCTGCAGGCGTCCCTCGGGCAGTGGTGGAAGTTCCTGATCCATCCCATCTGGGGCGCCGCGGAGCTCGTCAAGGCTCAGGGGATCCGCGACCTGCGGGGGGATCTCGCCACCCGTCGGGTGAGCGGGGCATCCGAACGGGCCTCCCTGGCCGCGGCCGCCGCGGAGGCGGAGCAGGCGACAGCCGACGAGCGTTCGGCCGCCGCCGGCCTCGAGCTTCTCTGCGGGCAGAGCGACGGGGGCGGCGTGGACAATGAAACCTTCCTGAACGCAGTCGCCGAGCACTCGGGCCGCGCCGTGGTGCCGGCCGTTGAAACCATCGTCGCGGGAGAGCTCTCCAACCTGAACGCCGCGGAGCTCCGCAACGCCCTGTCGGTGCTCGCCGCGCTCCAGCAGAGGCTGGAGGAGCGCCTGGCCGCCGCGCGTTCCGTGACCGGGGAGATCGCCGCGCAGAACCTGGCCCGTCGCGCGGACGCTTATCGGGCGTACCAGGAGCTGCTCTACGGCGCCTCGAGTGACCGTAGCTCCCTGGAGGCCGCCGCGCGGGGGCTGTATGCGGACCCTGAGTTCTCGGCGGAAGACTTCCGGGACTACGAGCTGGAGAGCGCTGCGGGAAGCGCTGCCTGGACGCTCCGCGGCGAGGTCCTGCGCCTCGAGCTGTGCGGGGAGGCCCTCGTTGGCCTGATGCAGGAGCGACTGGCGGCCATGCAGAGCGCGGCGCACGATCGGCTGCTGCTGCAGCTTCGCGAGCTGGGCGATCGGCGCGCCGCCTGGGAGCGCAGCGTGGGTGAAATCCTGAGTGTCGGCTCTGCGGCCTGGAGCGAAAGCGCTGCGCGCCTGGTCGAGTCCAGGGTGCAGTGGCGCGCGGAGTTCGAGGAGGAGTACCACGAGAGCCGCTCCGCCTGGGAGGCTGCTCGCCTGCTCCTGCAGGAGAATCGCGATCTGTGGGTGCGTGAGAGCACGCGTACTTCCGTGCTGAGCGGCGCGGAGGCGATCGCCCGCGAAATGGGACTGGAGCTGGACCGTCTGACCGTCGAGACGGAGCTGCTGTTCATTCCCGACATGACCATCCGGGCGCCCGATCCCGACAGGGCCCTCCGGGAGGTACTGGACGGCACGACCCTCAGCAACCTCGTGGACCAGGCTCGAGAGCTCTCAAGCCGGGCTGGGGGCACGCGGGCGATCGTGGCGGCGTTTCTGCCGGAGCTGGGCTACAGCACGGCGGGATCGACCTTGGCCAGCCGCTTGGCTTCCGAAGCGGGCGAAGAGGTCTACCGCCGGGCCGCTCTGGTCACGGCCCTCCAGATGCGCAGGGCGGTGGAGCAGGCGCGGGAAGCCGCGCTGGAGAACATGGCCGAAGCCAACGCAGGCATGGAGGAGAGCCTGGGGGACACGATGGCTTCGGCAGGATACACCCGCAGCGG
>JAFGFV010000258.1 GCA_016930895.1 Spirochaetales bacterium
CGTGTACGACAAGGCAAAGAAGGCCTACACCGTGGTCAGCTCCGGTGAGGTGCGGGTCAACAACCAGCCGGTCAAGACCAAGGTCCTGGAGCCCGGCGACGTGATCGACGTGGGGGGGGCCACCATCGTCTTCGACGACGGGGAGGTGTAGCAGGGCGCGGGGGGACACGGCAAGCCGCGGAACGCCGCGCCATGGCAAGCTCGTACGCCGCCGGAGTCCTGTACGCCGTGGCCTCGGGGATCTGCCACAACCTGGGGCTGCTCCTGCAGAAGCGGGCGGTGAACAACCTCAGTCCTGAGGAAAGGGAGGCGGGTTTCTTTGCCCGCCTGCTCCGCCGGCCTCTGTGGCTCCTCGGCCTGGCCACCAACTTCGGGGCGGGCACCGTGTTCTTCCTGCTGGCCCAGGTCCGAATCGGGCCGGCCCTGATCCCCGGTCTGATGGCTTCGGGCCTGATCATCCTGGTGCTCGGCTCCGCGTCGATTGCCGGGGATCGGCTGGCGGGGGCGGAGATCGCCGGAGCCGTGCTCATGGCGGCGGGAATCGCCCTGCTGGGCGCAAGCCGTCTGGCCATCGATCTGCGGGAGTACGACGTGCTGGCCCGGGGATTCTTGCGTCGCGCGGCTCTGTTCAGCGGGGCGGCCCTGTTCACCGGGGCCGCCCTGGTCATGGCGCTGGCGGCCTACGCGGTGCAGCGGCGGGGAGGGCCCCGGCGCGGCGTCGCCCTGGCCCTGCTGTCGGGGTTGCTGTACGTGCTGTCGGACTTCTGGGTCGGCCCCTTCGTCGCCGTGACCCACACGATCCTGGCGCGAGCCGGAACGGCCCCTCACTATCTGATGTTCGCCCTCTGCTCGGGGGTCCTGGTCCTGACCAACCTCTTCGGGATCGGAACCCTGCAGAGCGCGTTCCGCTACTGCACGGCCGCCCAGGCGGTCCCGATCCAGAACGTGCCGGTCCAGCTTGCCCAGGTGCTCGTGTACCTGGTGGTCTTCGGCCTGGAGCCTCCCAGCCCGCATTCGATCCCCTTCATGGTCGTGGGGGTGGCCCTCATCACCGTCAGCTCATTCCTGCTGGCTGCCCGGCAAGTGGAGGTAGAGGAGCGGGGAGAAGCACACGCCCGGACCTCGTGACGGACTTCGGGGTCCCAGGCAGCCGGCATTCCACGCGATCTGCCCGACTGCCGGGCGCACCCACGAAAAAAGCCGGCTGCTCCCCGCGGGGAACAGCCGGCTGATCAAGTTTCGAGTCTATGCGGATCCTGCCGACGGATAGGGACGGCTATCGACGGCTAGAAGGCGTATCCGAAGCCGATCAGGAAGTGGGGCAGGATCATGGCGGGCATGCCTTCGATGAACTCACCCTCGACCAGGGGCACGAACCCCACCCCGCCGAGCTCCACGTTGAAGCGGATCCGGTTGTCCCTGCCGAACATGCCGTTGTAGCCGACGCCGGCCTTGGGCTTCAACAGGCCCCCCGCGACCGCGCCCACCTCCGTGTCCCAGACGGTCAGGTAACTGGCGCCGCCCATGAGGTACAGGCTGCTGTCCAGGTCGCTGAAGTAGAACCGTATCAGCGCCCCGGGGTCGAAGGTCCCCAACGCCTCGCCCTCCACCGCGATGAACAGCCCGCGGGCCTCGATCCCGAGCCCGAGGTGCCCCAGGAAGAACTCCACGCCCACGCCGATCGGGGCGACCACGGACCCTCCGAGCAGGAAGGAGACTGCGCCGATCGGTTTCCGCGCCTCCTGGCTCCAGGCCACCCCTCCGATGAGGGCGAGAACGACCAGCACTATCAGCACCTTCTTCATGATTCCTCCTCAGACCAAAGGTTGTCGACTCGAGCTATGTCGATTCAATCTACAGTATAGCCCTTTTCGGAAAAAACTCAATCCGGTTGTCAGGTTGTCGGCGGGCGCGAGGGCCTCGGCGCCGGGATGGGCGGCCAGCACGGCGCGCTCCCCAGCCGCCGCAACGCGGCGGCACTCACCGGGCCGGATGCCAGGAAATCCCGCACGTGAGCACGACGAACCGCACCGCCAGACGAGGTTCGGCAAAGTGCACCAGCTCGAACGAGCTGTAGGACACGTCGGAAAACAGCGACAAGGGACCCTCCAGGCGGCCGTCGACCCACGAACGCAACGGAACGTCGATGCCTAGCCCGAGAAGGATGCCGAGGGCCGCGGCGTGTCCTTCGCGCCCTTCCTGCCATACAAGATGCGAGCAGATGTCGTGCGTGAAATACGGGCGAACCGTACCGAGCGTATTCAGGAACACGCGGATCCCGAAGCCAAGCCGGAACAGGTGGACCGCCTCGCCGCCGGGAAAAGCGTTGTACCAGTTCACGATCGCGATCTCGACGTTGACCGGCTTGTACGGGGGGGACACCGGATAGGCTACGTGCAGACCGGCGCCCCCGCTGAACCCGCCGGCGCCTACGATCTGGTTCTGAAGCGCCGCACCAGCGGCGGCTGCCACCCGGATCTTGGCCCCTTCCGCGCTGAGGCAAGGGGCAGCCATCGCGAGCACGACCAGAATCGCGCGCTGGA
>JAFGFV010000259.1 GCA_016930895.1 Spirochaetales bacterium
ATGTCTTCAAGATGTCTCATGGCTGATCCTTTCCCGTCTCGCAGCCAGTGACTTCCAGACTCTTGAGCTCCTCTACCCTGAGTTCGCCAATTTGCGGGACAGACAATCCCTTTCTGAGCCTGACGATGAGCCAGCCGTCGATTGCCTCAGCAAGGTTATGGCAACACTCCTCCAGGGTCGTGCCAGTCGCCCACACTCCCTCCATCTCTGGTACTTCCCCGTAGCAGGGCTCGGGATCGTCGATGATTTCGTACGCAGCCCTGTCGAGCGCGGCCTGAATGTATTCCGTAATCAAACCTGACCTCCATCATCGGAGCGATACCGTCACGCTCCGAGGGTACCAGACCGTGTGTGAGTTTTCAAGCTGAGCTTCGAACAGGAGGCTTTCGCGCCTATGGCCGGAACTGGGTCCCCCGCGCGACGGAGAGGGCCTCGTGGGGCTGTTGGAGCTCCGTGGAGGCTTCGGCAACCCGGCTTCTTGAACACCCTCCGCAAGTCTCCTATGATGAGTTCCTATGATGACCTCCAGGGGGGAATCGCCATGATCGACGTGAAAGCCCCGGGCTTCCGTCAGATGTTCCGGGAGTACGACCTGCGGGGGCGGGTGAGCGGCGAGGAGCTCAACGTTCCGTCGGTACAGCACATCGCACGGGCCTTCGGGACCTTCCTCGCGGGGCGCGGGATCGATCGGGTGGCGGTGGGCTACGACAACCGCAAGACCTCCCTGGACTTCAAGAACGCCGCTGTTCTCGGCCTGATGGCGGCGGGCTGCAGCGTCGTGGACATCGGCCTGAGCTTGAGTCCGGTGCTGTACTTCGCCCAGCATCACCTGCAGGTCCCCGGCGGGCTGATGGTCACGGCCAGTCACAACCCCGACGACTGGAGCGGCATGAAGCTCTCGGCCGGGCCCTCCACGACCCTGGGACCGGAAGAGATGCGGGAGCTATATGCGATTGCGGCGGAGCTGTCGCAGGGGGGGGCGGGCCCGGTGGGTGAGGGGAGTCCCGCCACCTACCAGCAGGCCGACGTACGCGACGCGTATCTCGAGCGCATCACCCGCGGCGTGCGCCTGAAGCGCCCGCTGCGGGTCGTGATCGAGTGCGGCAACGGCGGGGCCGGGGTGTTCGCCTACGAGGCCCTGCAGCGCATCGGCTGCCTGACCTTCCAGCTGTACTGCGACCCGGATACCTCCTACCCGCACTACTTCCCCAACCCCTCCAACCTCAAGGCCCGGGCACGCCTCCGGGAGATGGTGACCCACCCGTACATCCGGGCGGACCTGGGCCTGGGCTTCGACGGAGACGGCGACCGCATCGGCGTGCAGGACGAGCTGGGTCGGGACGTGTGGAGCGACACGGTCCTGATCTTCCTGGCCCGGAGCCTCCTGGCCCGCAAGCCAGGCGCCAAGATCGTCTTCGACGTCAAGTGCACCCAGGCGCTGATCGACGAGATCCAGGCTGCGGGAGGGGTGCCGATCATGTGGAAGACCGGCCACTCCCACATCAAGGCCAAGCTCCAGGAAATCGGGGCGGCACTGGCGGGGGAGCGGAGCGGCCACATCTTCTACAGCGAAGGCTACTACGGCTACGACGACGCGCTGTACGCGGCGGTGCAGCTCCTGGACTTTCTCGCCGCCCAGGATCGGCCCTTCTCCGAGCTCCTGACCACGATCCCGCAGTACGTGACTTCCCCCGAGATCGCGGCTCACTGCGACGACGAGGTCAAGTACCGGGTGGTCGACGAGCTGGTCGCGGAGTTCAAGGCGGAATACGGGCAGCGGGTCATCGACATCAACGGGGCCCGGGTGGTGTTCGAAGACGGCTGGGGCCTGGTGCGGGCTTCCTCCAACCTGCCGGAGCTGGTGATCATCTTCGAGGCCAGGAGCGAGGGCCGCCTGCGGGAGATCCGGGAGCTGTTCCGGAAGAAGATCCTGGCCCACCCGGAGGTCTCCCCGGACTGGGAGAACGACATCTACGCATGAACAGCTTCGGCCACTTCTTCCGCATCACCACCTGGGGGGAATCCCACGGCGCCGGCATCGGCGTGGTCATCGACGGCTGCCCGCCGGGGCTGCCCCTGACCCCGGAGGAGATCCAGGCCGAGCTGGACCTCCGCAAGCCCGGCCAGAGCGAGCTCACCTCCCCGCGCCAGGAGAGCGACAAGGTCGAGATTCTCTCCGGGGTGTTCGAAGGGCACACCCTGGGGACGCCGATCAGCCTGGTGGTCTACAACCGGGACATGCGCCCCTACGACTACGGCCCCCTCAAGGACGTGTTCCGTCCGGGTCACGCGGACTTCACCTGGCAGCGCAAGTACGGGCGCCGGGACTACCGGGGCGGAGGGCGCTCCTCCGGGCGCGAGACCACTGCGCGCGTGGCCGCCGGAGCGGTGGCCCGCAAGCTCCTGGCGCGGGAGGGGATCCGGGTGGTCGCCCTTGCTCGGATGATCGGGGGACAGTGGCTGGAAGACGCCGGGATGGAGAAGCTGTTCGGGGCGCGCTCTGGCCGCCTGGGTGTTGGCGCGAGCGCTGGCGACGGTCCGGCCCCAGTGCCGCCCGCGGCCGCCGCAGGATACCTGGACGCCCTTCGCACCCGCATCTACGCCTCCCAGGTGCGCTGCCCCGACCCGGAGGCGGCGGAGCGGATGGCTGCGGCGATCCGCGCCGCTGCCGCCGAGAAGGACTCGGTCGGCGGCATCGTGGAGGTGCAGGCCTGGGGTCTTCCGGCAGGCCTGGGGGACCCGGTGTTCGGCAAGCTCGATGCCCTTGTGGCGCAGGGGCTTCTTTCCCTGGGCGCGGTCAAGGGCATCGAGTTCGGCGAAGGCTTCCGCCTGGCGGAGATGCGGGGCAGCCAGGCCAACGACCCC
>JAFGFV010000038.1 GCA_016930895.1 Spirochaetales bacterium
CTGCGGCTCGGATCGATGGACAGATCCTCGTCCACGTAGGCCAGGTAATCTCCCCAGATGCCGCAGATCTCACCGCCGGTGATATCCTGGGCGAAACCGGGGTCCAGGGTCGACGGCGCGAAGTAGGCCCGGGTCATGATGCCCCCATACCTGCCCTCTCGTTCGGGTTCCATCGGGACTTCCCCCTGCCCGCCGCCGGCCCAGATCAGGCCGATCGCGCAGAACAGGAGCGCCAGGAACAAGAATGTCCTTTTCATGCCGTACCTCCTTGGAGACTACTACGAATCCCGCCTCACCATGTAAGGCCGGGAATCGCCGACAGTATACGGGGGGTGGAAACCGCTGTCAAACGAATCGGCTCCGAAAACGGAGCACCCCGTCAGGGAAGAAGTTCCCGCCGGCGCAGATCCCCGGCCACATCCTGAAGACCGCAACGCTCCAGCTCCTCTTCGGTGGGGATGCCCGTTTGCAGATCACAGCCCCGCAGCGCATACCACTCATCCAGGATACGGTCGTACTTGTCCCGTTCCAGCGGAATCTGATCCTCGGTATACAGCGGATGAGGCTCTCCGCGCTTTTTCTCCCACCAGAGGTAGAAAGGATAGTCATCGGCGCGGCGCAATCCCGCCCGGGCGTTGTAGCAGCGCTCCAGGGCGATCACCCGCCGTACGGCCGCCTGCAACTCCTCTTCGCTGTACTCCCGACCCGTTGCCGCTGAGAGGAAATCCCTCCACTCGGTGAAGTAGATACCGGTCACCGGATGATTGTAGCGCGTCGCGAACTTGCAGGTTCCCATCATGTCGGCCAGCACCATCATGTGCTCGAACTCGCACTCCGCCTCTACGATCCTGGGATGATAATCCCAGGCGTTCTTGGCGAAAATATCGGGATCGTCGTAGCGTTCCCTGCCCAGGCGGATGAGCAGCTGCTCGGTGATTCCGAACTCGGTGCGCAGATTCGGGGTGAGAATGCTCATCCCCCCCATCAGATGGTCGTAGCCGCGGGTGTTGACGTTCAGCGACATCGTGTACACCAGGGTGATGCCGATCCCGTGACCGGGCATCCAGGCGAACTGCCCCTTGGTATGGGCGGCGTAGCGGTCCGAGTTTCGTCCCAACCGCTCGGCCGCCTTTACCGGAAAATCGGCCAGGATGTCACCGAAGCCCTCCCGGCAGGCGATCCTGCGGGTCAGCTCCATGATGGCCTCTTCGTTTCCTTCGGTGATCTCGATACCGTCGGTGTCGTCCCGTCCGATAATCCCCTCTTTCCAGAGCGCCATGGCCCAGATGATGGCCACCCCGGCGGAGCTGACGTTCAGGCCCAAACGGTTGCAGAGGTTGTTCCACTCAGCCAGAAACGGGGGACTGGGGGTCTTGAAGGACATCCCCAGGATCTGCACGAACCCTTCCACGCCTTCACCCTTGGAGCCACTGTACTTGCCCTCCCTGACGTGCAGGAAGTGATCGCAGTGGATCGGGCAGCCGTAGCAGGCGCGGTTTTTCTCGATCAGTGGCTCGAAGGCCGGTTCCTCTATCGCCTCGAAGCGCTCCCCCAACATGTAGTCGGAGATGGCCGAGCGGCTGTCCGAGCCCCCGACCCAGCCCAGCGTGCCCCACCTGCGCGTGGAGTCGTACATGGGATCTTCGTGGTAGCGCCGCCACTGGCCCCGGCACAACTCCAGAAATCGTTCCGGATCGGCGATGTTTACACCCCGGGTTCCCCGCACGGCAATCCCCTTCAGATTCTTCGATCCCCAGACCGCACCCAGTCCCCCCAGAGCGGCGGCGTGGGCCACCCCGCTCATCACGCAGGCGGCCAGGCTCAGGTGTTCCCCGGCCGGACCGATGAGCAGGCTGCCGATAGGCTGGAGGAACTTGCCGGCGCCGGGGTTGACGCTCTCGTGGGTTCGGCAGATCCGCTCCCGGGCCTGCCACACATCCAGGCCCCAGAGAGCCTCGGCGTCCCTGATTTCAACTGCATCGTCGTCGATCCAGAGGTAAACCGGCTTCTCAGCCCTGCCCTTGACCAAAAGCACATCGAAGCCGGCGTATTTCATGATCGGACCGAAGGTCCCTCCGACGTCGCCCCGGGCATAGATCCCGGTAAGGGGGGATCTGCTGACCACCTCGCAGCGGCTGGAGGAGGGCGCCAGCGTTCCGGTGAGCGGGCCGGCGGCCACGATTACGACGTTTTCCGGGCCCAGCGGATCGGTCTGCGGGTCCGTCAGATCGTAGAGAAGCCGGACGGCGAAACCACGCCCGCCCAGGTATTTGACGTTCCAGTCCTCGGGCAGCTCCCGGGTGCTGATCTCCCTGCTCGTTAGATCGACTGTAAGGATCATCTGCGGCGCTCCTTTCGGGTGACCGTGCTGCGGATCTCAGCCATGGCCTGCAGGCGTGCACCCGCTTGGCCGGGCTGGTACTCCGCGTACTCCAGGGCCCCGGTGGGGCAAGCGCCTACACAGGCCGGCTCTCCGCCGCAGTGATCGCACAGCACGACCCGCTGTTCAACGGAGGAGTACACCGGACCGGCGTACGGGCAGACTCGCCGGCACACGCTGCAGTTGACGCAGGCTTCAGGGTCGATGCGCACGATGCCGCTTTCGGGATCTTTGCTGATGGCTCCTTCCGGGCAGGCGGCCAGACACACCGGTTCCGCACAGTGCTGACATACCAGCGGATTGGTAATCCCGCTCGCCTCCCAGTCCACGATCCGAATCCGGGAGGCGGCCGGGTTGAACGCTCCGGTTTTCACGAGCGAACAGGCCTGGGCGCACATCAGGCAACCGGTGCACTTGTCTTTGTCTATGATTATCGTTTTGGGCACTCAATCCTCCCAGGGGGTATCAGCACACTATAACAGGGGAACCCCGATGGGTGCCACCGGCTCGCCGAAGAAACTCCAATGACAAAGGGCACCGCGCTCCTCAAAGAGCCGCAGTGCCCCGGATTGTTCTTGCGCGCGAAGGCTCACTAGACCTCTTTCGACGCGGCGGCTCCAGTTGCGCCGCTGACCGCCCTTTCGAAGGGAAGTTGACCGCAGCGCAGCACCAGAGGCCGACCACCCAGCGGACTTGACGTGACGCAAGCGCTTGCGTATATTCCTGTTATGGACAGGTCGCTGAAGAAATCTGCGGCGGCTCTCGGTTCGCGGGGCGGTCGCGCTGGGGTCGGGGCGTCCAAGCGCCGCGGAGACTCCGAGTACTACCGACGCCTCGTGTCCCGCCGCAAGGACCGGCAGCCGGGCGCAACGGGAATGCAGCACCGTCATCTGGATCACCAGGACTACACCCTGGCGGCCATCGACGACGTCATCGGCAACGGGGATTGGGGCGCCTGGAAGAGGCTACGCCTGGCCGTTAGCCGGGCCCCGGGCATCCGCGACAAGATCCTGAGAGTCTGCGAGCCCCGCGCGCACGATCCCTCCGCGCAGCGGCACCATTTCTGGAGGCACTATGCCCAACAAGGCGACGCCGCTCCCTGACTGGGAGAAGGTGCTCTTCGCCGCTGCCCATCTGCAGGAGGCTCTTCCCGACGCCGTGCTCGTGGGGGGCAGCGCCGCTGCCCTGCACGCGGGACACCGCATTTCCTTGGACGCAGACCATGTAGTGGCGGACCTGACGGAGCGTTTCGACGAAATCCTGGCTCACCTGGAGTCGGTAGCGGGATGGGAGACGGCCCGCGTCCAGCGTCCGGTGCAGATTCTCGGTAGCCTCGACGGCATTCTCACGGGTGTGCGGCAGCTGATCCGCGAGGAACCGCTGGAAACCCAGACCATCGGTTGGGGCGGGAAGAAGATCACGCTTCCCACGCCGGGGGAGATGCTGCGCATCAAGGCGGTGCTCATCCTCAAGCGCAACGCCACCC
>JAFGFV010000260.1 GCA_016930895.1 Spirochaetales bacterium
GGGGGATGGATGCGCAGGCCCCGCTCGTAGCTGATGGCCACCGACAGGATGATCAGGTTGGTGGACAGCGTGGCGATGATCGGAGGGATGCGCAGCAGCCGGATGAGCCCGTAGTTGGCCACGCCGATGGCGATCCCCGCCGCAACCGTCAACACCAGCGCAAGAGGGATGTTTGCCGCCGACTCGTTCATGACCTTCATGGCAATCGCCCCGCCCAAGGTCATGGTGGACGGAATCGACAGATCGATGTTTCCCGGGCCGGTGGTCATCACCATCATCTGGCCGATCCCGACCAGAACGGAGAAGGTGGCGAAGCTGAGCGTCGTAACGAGCATCGCGCCAAGACCCTGGCCATGCACCACGGCGATGGTCAGCCAGATCACGATGGCCCCGAGGAACGACCAGCTCCAGGGCTGTCTTCGAACCCACACAACCGGTCGGATCATGACTGCCTCACCTCACGAGCAGTGACCAGGCGTCCGGCCAGCACGATGATCAGGATGATTCCCTGAGCGCCGATCTGCCAGTCGGTCGAGACCTTGACGAAGGACAGGAAAGACCCCGCAAGAGTCATCGTGATGGCCCCGAGCACCGCTCCCGACGGCGATATGCGCCCGCCGAAGAAATCGCCGCCCCCCAGGATCACCCCGGCGATCGAGAGCATGGTGTAGCGGGAGGCGATGTTGGCATCCGCCGACGTCGTGGTTCCAGCCAGCAGCATCCCCGCCAGGACCCCGAACACCCCGGCCAGCATGTAGGTCAAGACCTTGGCCCTGAGAATCGACCAACCCGCCCGTGCCACCGCCCGGGAGTTGCCGCCGATCCCGCGCAGGATGGCACCGTATCCCGAGCGCATGAGGACGACGTGCATCACCGCCCCGATCACGACCGCCAGGATGATCGGCAGAGGGATCAGCGGCGAGCGGTAGTTGGCGGCGGCCTGCAGCCAGGCCGGTGCCGCCCCGCCCGGCCGGGGGAGGATCAGAACCGACACTCCCAACCAGACGAACGACATCCCCAGGGTGACCACGATCGAGGGCAGGTTGCGGAGATGGATCAGCGCTCCCACCGCCCCGTAGGCGGCGATTCCCAGGAGCAGCATCCCGATCCCGAGCAGGGGGGAGTTGGGCACAAGCTGAACGGTGACGCAGGCCGTGAAGCTCACGAAGGCCCCGATCGACAGGTCCAGATCGTTGACCATGATCACCAGCATCTGCGCTACGGTTGCCAGCGCCAGGGGGATGGCCAGGTTCAACAGCAGCCGCAGGCCAAAGTAGCTCATCGTCCGCGGCTGGATGATGAACAGCGGAACGAGGATCACAGCCAGCGCGATAAGGGGCATCAGCTGGCGGGCAAGTCTGTTGACCGAACGTCGGTTCATAACCTTGTCACCTGCCTCATCACTTGCAGATCCATCTAGACGGCATCGGTAAACGATGACTGCAGGACCCTGTCCTCAGTCAGCTCGTCTCTGTTGAGCACGTTGACCACCGCACCGTTCCTGAAGACGTAGATGCGGTCGCAGTTGTGGAGCTCGGCGACCTCGGTCGTGTACCAGACGAAGCACCGCCCCTTGCGGGCCTCGCGATGGATGAAGTCGTAGACCTCGAGCTTGGTGCTCACGTCGACGCCCCGCATCGGATCGTCCATCAGGATGATCTGCGCAGCGGAACACAAAGCCCTGGCGAACAGCACCTTCTGCTGGTTTCCGCCGGAGAGGGAAAAGATGTTGTTCATCACATCCGGCGTCTTGATGCTGATCCGCTCGCGCCATTCCTCGGCCAGGTCCGCCTCCGACCTCGGATCGATCAGCGGTCCCTTGCGCAGGCTGTTGTACGAGCAGACGCTGATGTTCTGGGCGATCGACCAGAGCGGGAAGATTCCATCGGTCTGCCGGTCACCGGCGATGAAGGCTACCTTGCCGTTGACTCGGAGCTCTCCGTGTCTGCGCCCCTCTGCGTAGAAGAGATCCAGCAGCAGCCGGGTCTGCCCGTGGCCCGCCAGGCCGGCAAGCCCGACGATCTCTCCCTTCCGGGCCTCGAGCTCGGACCCCGAACCCCCGTTGCCCGAGCGCAGGGCTGCCCTCACCATGATCTCGCCTTGTACGGCCTCCGCCGCGGGCCGAGACGCATCGGCCCTGATTTCGGTCTCCACCTTTCGCGCCACCCCTCCCATGAGGCTGACCAGCTTGTCGCGATTGAGCTCCGTCGCCGGGCTGACCGCAACCACGCGGGCGTCACGCATCACGGCGATCTCGTCCGAGGTTTCCAGGATCTCGCTCAGGGTGTGGGAAATCATGACGATGCTCAGCCCCTTGCCCACCGCGGAGCGGATGTACCGTAGGAGCTGAGCAGAGACGTTCACGTCGAGGGAGGAGGTCGGCTCGTCCAAAATCACCAGCTCGACCGGCTCGTCGGTCTCGGTGAAGGCCCGCGCGATCTCCACCATCTGCCGCCGCCCGATCGACAGAGCGCCCACCTCGTCACCGGGCGAGATGCCATGGCCGGGGAAGACCTCATCGAGCACGTCCATGATCAGCGCAGTGGCTTTGCGGTGCCAGCGGAACCCTTGGACCGAACGGTGGAACACCTTGGTGTTCTCGATGACGCTCAGGTTGGGGCACAGCGACAGCTCTTGAAAGACGCAGCGTATCCCCAGGTGATGGGCCTGATTGACGGAGTATCCGTGCGTTTGGTCCTGCCCCTGAACGAAGATGCTTCCGGAATCGGGGGAGAGCGTACCGGCAAGCACGTGCATCAGCGTCGATTTCCCCGCGCCGTTGTACCCGACCAGGCCGAGGCAGCTCCCGGTCTTGGCCACCAGATCGACGTCCACCAGCGCCCTGACCGCGCCGAAGCTCTTGGAGACGCGCTCCAGACGAGCTACTTCTGTCTCAGCCATGGCTTCTCCGTGCACCTGCCGAGGGTCCGCCCTCCCCTGGCAACCGGCGTTGCTGCGCCGCTACCCGTCACCCGCCGGTTCACAAGCCGGGAAGAACGCGGGGGGCGACGCCGGCACCATGCAGAATTATAGAGTGATATGATATGATACGTCACTTCTCCTGTCAACGTTTTTTTGTGCGGCCGCAGGGAGCCTACACCGGCCAGAGCTGCGCCCCGCCGTCGACCCGGAGAATCTGGCCGCTGATGTAGCCGGCCGCCGCGGACACGAGAAACTCCACGGCCCGGGCGATCTCCACCGGTCGGCCGTAGCGCACCAGAGTGCCGCTCTCGGCCATCATCGCCTGATCGACCGGCCGGCTGGCCAGGAAGCGCCGCGAGGCCACCTCCCCGGGGGCCAGTGCGTTGACGTTCACGTTGAAGGGCCGCAGCTGCGCGGCCAGGCAGCGCGTGTACTCGTGGACCGCCGCCTTGGCCGTGGAATAGATCACCGATTCCGCGTGGCCAAAGGCCCCGGCGATGCTGCCGATGTTGACGATCCACCCCGCCTTGCGCTCGATCATCTCCGGCGCCACCGCCCGGCAGCAGAGAATGCAGGTCATGAGGTTGCGGTCGAGCACGGAGCGCACGTCCTGCAGTGCGATGAATACCGCGTCGTTGCTCTCCGGCTTGCCTGCCATGGGGCCCTGGACCCCCCGCGTGCCGATGTCCCCGCCCGCGCAGTTGACCA
>JAFGFV010000261.1 GCA_016930895.1 Spirochaetales bacterium
TGCCCGTGACCGAGCAGTGGTCCACGGTGTACCTGCCGTTCGAGGCCTTTCAGTCGGAAAACATGGCCTCCAACCGCCTGGACCCGAACAAGCTGGTGAGCGTGGCCATCGCCGCGGCCAAACGCGAGTTCGCCGCGGACCTGGAGGTCGACTGGATCGCCTGGTACCGCTGAGGCTCAGCGGGCCTTGCCCCCCGGGCTGAGGGCCGCAATCCCCAATCGTCCGTCGATCGAGACGCGGTCCCCGTCCCGGATGCGAGCCAGAGCACCCCGAGCCCCGCACACGCAGGGGATGCCCGCCCTGGCGGCCAGCACCGCCCCGTAGGTGAGACTGCCCCCCCGTTCGGTGACCAGCCCTGCTGCGGCCAGGGCCGTGGCGGAGCGGGAAGGCGGCAGGAACCGGCAGACCAGGATCTCTCCCGGCAAGGGCGGGATGCCGCCCTCGGCGCGCAGCAGGCGGGCGCGGCCGGAGGCAAGGCCGGGGGCGCCGGGCAGTCCGGCCAGCTGTCGGCACCCGCTGCCTGCGCCGGCTGAGGCGGGGGCGGGCGGGGACTCCGGCTGGGCGGCGGCGGCCGGCGAGATCACCCAGGCGGCCCAGGCCTGCCGGCCCCGACGGAGCAGCTCCGAAGCGTCATGGCGGCCCGCGGCCTCGGCGGCCCGCAGGAAGAGCCGCTCCTGGTCCGCATCGGGGGCGGCCCGAGCATGCTCGAGCCAGGGCCGCAGGTCCAGGAGGGATTGCAGGGGCAGCGGCGAATCGGGACGGAGCAGCCGGTCGTGCAGGGCGGCCAGATGCAGGAGGCAGGTCTCCGGGGCGGGAGCGGTGGAGGCTGGGGGGCGGGCGGCGCCCTCCCGGCGCACGGTGACCTGCGCTTCGTCGCTGTAGATCCCCTCGGCCGGGCTCGCGGCGCTCAACACCGCGGCCCAGGCCAGGCGCACCCCCTCCAGCACGGCGGCGGCGCCCCGCAGGCCGGAAAAATCAGCCGGGAGCTCCATGCGGCGGCCCGGGGGCGGCACGGCCTGGACGCGTAGGCTCCCGCCCCCCAGAGCGAGGACCGCCTGCAGGAGCGACTGCTCCTGCCCCTCGGGCAGGTGGCTGCGGAGGAGCAGCGCCTGCTGCTCGAGCCACAGGTCCCACAGCTCCAGCGGCTCGGGCCGTTCCGGCAGGCGTTCCCGGGCCAGGAGGAGGGGTTCCTCGGTCCGGGCAGCCCGCAGCCAGGCCTGCAGGAACTCAGGGGTCAGCAGCAGTCCCGCGGGCCTGCCCGCCAACCGGCGGATCACCGCTCGATCTCCCAGAAGACCACTTCCTGGAACCGGTGCACCACGTCGTAGCGGCGCACCCGCACGGCCACGAGCGACGTTCCCGGGGACTCCAGGAAGTCCTCCAGCTCCGGAAAGCGGGAGAGGTACAGCTCGCGGTACCGGGCCGCGGCCTCGCCGGCGGCTTCTGCGGCCGTGCCGGTGATCTCTACCCCGTGCACTTCCTCCAGGTCCCGCAGCCGGTTCGAGCGGTTGTCCACGAAGAGCGACACCTCCGGGCGAGCCTGCAGGTTGGTGAACTTCTGGGTCTGCCGGGGGGTGGCGAACAGGATCGTCCGCAATTCGTCGGCCGCGGAGAAGGAAACGATGTTCAGATGCGGTGCCCTCTCTCCGATCGTGGCCAGCACGGCGAACAGCTGTGCGCCAAGCAATCTCTTCAGCAATCCCTGCAGCTGCGTTTCTTCCATGAAAACATCCTCCATCGTGTTGTCCCATTCAGCGTCCGGCCAGGACCCGCTGGTACAGCGACCCGAACTGCCCTGCCACCCGCTGGATCGAATAGTCCCGCCGGACCGTCTGCCGGGCGTTGTCCTGCAGCGCCCGCACCCGCTCCATCGCCAGGGGGGTGAGCAGTGCCTCGAGGTCCCGGGCCAGGCTGGCGACGCCGGTGGTGTCGACCAGAAAGCCGTTCACACCGTGGCGCAGGTACCGCCGGGCCCCTCCGCGCAGGGGCGCGCACACGACCATGCCGGCGGCCATGGCTTCCAGGATCGAGAGGCCGAACTCCTCCTTGAAGCTCGAGCAGACGTACAGATCCGGGAAGGGGGACAGCGTCCGGGACCCCAGGAAACCCTCCATCTCGCGCACCCGCTCGTTGGGCAGGGCCTCCAGGTGCGCCAGATGCCCTCGGCTGTCCGGGTGGGATGCGGCCAGGCGGCGGATCTCGCTCAGGATCTCGGCCTCCTCCGGTGCAGGGTGCCGGAAATCGCCGCCGACCAGCACCAGGTCGTGTGTGCGCCACCATCGGCCGTCGAGCCAGACCCGCAGCAGGTTCAGCTGCCCCTTCAGGGGGGCCAGGCGGCCCACGTTCAGCATGAGCGGCCGCCCGGCCGCCGGGGAGGCCAGCCTCAACTGGAGGGCGTGGTCGGAGAGCAGCGCCGGCAGGTCCAGGCCGGTCGGCGGCACCTCGAGGCGGATGCCTTCGTCGATGCCGGCCACCACCCGCTGCCCGGCGTTTTCCAGCTGGGGAA
>JAFGFV010000262.1 GCA_016930895.1 Spirochaetales bacterium
ACGGGTTGGCGAGCCTCCTGATCTCCGCCGCGGTCATCGCCTTCCCGCTCCCGGCGGTCCTCCAGCTGTTCGATCCGGGCACCTGGGGGCCGGCCTACTGGCAACAGCTCCTGCGGACGGCTCCGGTCCCCCTGGCGGCAACCATGGTGGCAGCCTACCTGCTGGGCCTGATCCGGGACTCTCAGGCCGCCGAGCTGTCCAGGGCGCGGGAGCGCCTGCGGCAGTTCGCCCGGGACAAGGGCAACCTTACCCGGCGCGTGCGCCTGCTGGAGGCAGTCGGAGGAGAGCTGGAACGCCGGGTCTCCGGCCAGCAGGACTCGACCACGGCCCTGTACTCGGAGCTGCAGAAGCTGTATTCCCTGAACCTGCAGAAGGCCCTCGAAACGGTGCTGGACACGGTGGGCCGCTTCTCGGGCTCTTCCAGCTCCTCCATCTGGGCCCTCGAGGACAGCGGGCGCACCCTTCGCCTGGCCGCCGCCCGGGGTCTGGACACCGCAACGGCCGCCGTGGCCATTCCGGTGGAGGGCAGCATCGAAGGCTGGGTGGTGCGCAACAACCTGCCCTTCAGCGTCCGGATGCTCATGCAGTACGAAAACCTGCACAAGCTGGACACGGGCCGGAACATCATGACCTTCCCGGTGGCCGCGGGACGCAAGGTCTGGGGCGTGCTCAACATCGAGGCCATGCCCTTTCTCAACTACAACCTGCACACCGAGAAGCTGCTCCAGCTGATTCTCGCCCTCTGCGCTCCGGCCCTCGAGCGGGCCCTCGAGTACGAGGCCGTGGTCCGGCAGGCCGAGGCCAACCCCGTCACGGGGCTTCCCTCGTTCACCGAGCTGTTCTCGCTTCTGGAGGCCGGGCTCCAGCGGGCCCGATCGGAGGGCGGCACCCTGAGCGTGATCCTGCTGGAGGTTGCCAACTTCGAGCACCTGAGCCGCGGGTTGGACGAACGCAGCGTGACCGGCCTGCTGCGGCCCATCGCGGATCAGCTCGCCGAGCTGTCCGGAAGGCGAGGCAGCGTGTTCCACTACAAGCAGGCCAGCCAGCTCGCCCTGCTGGTCCCGGACCTGGACTACGACGGCGCCTCCTTACTGAGCCTCGAGATCCTGGGGATGATCAGCGAACGGGACTGGGTGCTGCAGGAGCAGCCGGTGCAGCTGGAGGTCATCCTCGGCTACGCCTCGCTCACCGACAAGGAGCCGGACGCCGAGTCCCTGCTGCAGGTCGCCGAAAACATCCTGGAGATGCAGAAGCTGTGAGGCTGGGTTTCGACTATTTCCGCCAGGCCGAGGACCGCTACGTGCCTGTCACCGCCCGGGGGGCTCTGAAGGGACTGGAGCATGGGATCCTGCCCCCGGAGGCCTTCCTCTTCCTGTCCACCTCCGTGCGGCCGGTGGATGAGGAGCCGGTTTCGCTCACGGAGATCGACCGCATCCTGGCCCGGGAGGACCTGGATCTGGAGACCAACCTGCTGCTCATGCGGGTGCTCCGCCGGCTGCTCGCAAGCCCGGATGCCGAGGTCGCCCTGTTTGCCGCGGAAAGCATCAACCGCATCGAGGGCCGCTACATCAACCGCATCGAGGGGCTCAAGAGGCAGGCGGCCCCGCGCGGGGATCGGGAGAGCGGGGACCCGCAGGCCCTTGGAAGGCTGGCCCGGGCCTACTACGAGCTGGCCCAGATCTACCCGGCGGCCATCCGCAGCTTCTACCTTCGGGAGGCCTTCGCCTGCATCAAGCGACTCAAGGCCCTGAAGGCCCTCCGGCGCGCCGACGTGTGGCTGCTGGTCCGGGTCCTGCTGGACCTGCGGCTGCCGGGGCAGGCCCTGGGAGTGCTCGGGCAGCTCGAGGCGGACCGGGACCCGCAGTTCCTGCTCCTGCAGGCCGAGGTCGAGTTCCAGCGCCGCAACCTGCCGCGGGTCCGCGAGCTCTGCCTCCAGCTCGCCGCGCAGGAGCACCGACTGGACGACAAGACGCGGCGGGTCCTGGACCTCTGGAAGGAAGGGTAGGATGGGCGCACCGGTGCGGGTGTGCCTGGTCGTGGAGGGATCCTACCCGTACGTCACGGGGGGCGTCTCGGCCTGGGTGCATCAGCTGATCGGCTACCTGGCGGAGGTGGAGTTCCTCCTGTACACCATTTCCCCCCAGGCGGACCAGCCGCTGCGCTACGAGCTGCCCTCCAACGTGGTGGGCCACGTGGACCTGGACCTCTCCCGCTCCAGCGAAGGAGACGGCCCCTCTCGGACCCGCAGGCCGCAGGACTTCGCCGCCCTGTTCGAGGCCGCTCGGGAGGCCCACGGGCCGCTTCTGGCCGGCTCCGCCCCGGCGGTGGAGAAGATCGTGCGGGGGATCCCCCACGGTTACCTGATGTCCGCGGACGCGGTAGCCAGCCAGGCAGGGTGGGAGATGCTCGCGGAGCACAACCAGCGAAAAAACCCGGCCTACCCCTTCGCGGACTACTTCTGGGCCTGGAAATCCGCTCACGACATGATGCTCACCGTGCTCAGCCGCCCGCTGCCGGAGGCGGACCTGTATCACGCGGTTTCCACCGGCTACGCCGGCCTGGCGGCTCTGAGCGCCAAGATCCGCCGCGGCAGGCCGTACCTGCTCACCGAGCACGGCCTCTACCACAAAGAGCGGGAGATGGAGATCCGCAAGACGCCGTTCATCCGGGGCTACCAGCGGGACATGTGGATCGGGATCTACAACAACCTGAGCCGCCTGTCCTACCGCTACGCCGACCTGATCGTGGCCCTGTTCGAGCACAACCGGCGCCTGCAGATCGAGCTCGGCGCTCCCAAGGAGAAGACCCAGGTCATTCCCAACGGCATCGACGCGGACTACTACCGCGCCGTCCAGCGCGAGCGCCGTCCGGGCTACCACGTCGGGCTGGTCGGAAGGGTGGTGCCGATCAAGGACATCAAGACCTTCATCTCCATGGCCAAGCTGCTCTCCGAGTCGATCCCCGAGGCGCGCTTCTACTGCATCGGACCCACGGACGAGGACCCGGCCTACTTCGCGGACTGTGAGACCCTGGTCCGTTCCTTGAGGCTCGCGGAGCGCTTCGAGTTCACCGGCCGCAAGGACGTGCGGGAGTACTACCGTTTCCTCGACGTGCTCCTGCTCACCAGCGTGCGGGAGGCCCAGCCCCTGGTCATCCTGGAAGCCCACTGCGCCGGGGTGCCGGTGGTGTCCACGCGGGTCGGGAACGTCGCCGAGCTCCTGGACTTCGACGAACGCCTGCTCGCCTCGCCCAAGGACCCCGAGGGGCTGGCCGCGGGGGTCCAGTACCTGCACGATCACCCCCAGGAGACGGCCGCCCTGTGCGCCCGCAACCGCGAGCGCGTGCTCCAGTTCTACGACCGCAACGCCGTCTTCCAGACCTACGGGGAGCTGTACCAGCGCTACGCGGGGCGCGGGGGGAACGGGTAGATGGCCGGCATCGGCTTCGAGCTGCAGAGGGTCCTGCGCCGGGGCGGTCTGGGCAGCCTAATCACCGTGGCGCTCAGCGGGATCATGATCGTGGCCGGCCCCTGGCTGCTGTCCATCGCCGGGATCTTCCTGATCGGCCGCTTCGCCGCCTTTGCCCTGCAGGAGGGGCAGGGGCTGTTCATGGGGGTCATCATCTACAGCTACGCCTTTTCCCTGGCCCTGTTCGGAGGGTTCCACTACATCTTTACCCGCCGGATCGCCGACCTGGTCTACCTGGAGGAGCGGCGCCAGGCGATCCGGACCCTGGCGGCAGCCTGCCTGGCGGTGTTCGCCGTGTCGGCGGCCATCGGGGCGGGGGCCTGCTACGGGATCTCCACGGCGGGGCTTTCCAGGCCGCTGCTGTTCAAGAGCTTCGCGGTGCTGTTCTTCGCCACGATCAACGTGGTCTGGCTCGCCATGATCTTCATCTCCCTGCTCAAACGCTACGGGTCGATCTTCCTGATCTTCCTGGTGGGAATGCTCGCGTCGGTGGCGGGCGTGCTGACCCTCGGCCGGAGCCTGGGCCTGGGCGGGGCCATGCTCGGCTTCGCCGGGGGGCAGCTCGCCACGGTGATCGCCCTGCTGGTCCTCGCCTTCGGGGAATACCGCTCCGGCCGTGGCGCGGGCGGGGGCGGAGAAACGCGAGTCGAGCCGGGGCCGGAGGACCCCGCGCCGACGGACTGCGGGCCGCCGGGGCTCCGGGGGCTCGTTGCCTACGCCGGCCGCTTCCGTTTCCTCTTCCTGACCGGGCTCCTGTACAGCCTGGGCATCTGGATCGACAAGTTCGTGTACTGGGCCGCGTTCGGCCAGCGGGTGCCCGGGGGATTCATGCGCCTGTTCGACAGCTACGATCTGGCCGTGTACTTCGCCAACCTGACCCTGATCCCGGGGCTGGTCTACTTTGTCGTGGTCCTGGAGACCGGTTTCTACACCCGTCTGGCGGAGTTTCTCCGGGCCCTGCAGCACGGGACGTACCAGGAGATCCAGGGCCGCAAGTACGCCCTGCGGCGCGGTCTGCGCACGGGGCTGCGGGAGCAGACCCTGTTCCAGGGGGTAGCCTCCGCGGCCTTCCTGATCCTGGCCCCGGCCATCCTCCGGGTCTTCTTTCCCGGGGCCGTGGAGCTTCCGGTGCTGCGGATCACCCTGCTCGCGGTGTACTTTCAGCTCCTGTTCCTGGTCCTGATGACGGTCCTGTTCTACTTCGAGCAGTACCGGCAGGCGTTCGTAGGCGCCCTGGTATTCTGCGGGGTCAACCTGGCGGGAGCTCTTGCCACGGTGGTCGTTCCGCAGCTTCCCTTCGGGTCGAGCTACCTGGCCGCTGGAGTCGCGGCCAGCGCCGTCAGCGCCCTCCACGCCTTCGACTCGGTCCGGCGGGCCGACCGGCTGATCTATTCCCGCTTTCGATAATCCGCGCCCGCGCGGGTGACGGCCTGTACCACAACCATACTTTTGTCCAGGTTCACCCCGACCGAGACTCCGGTACGTTAAGGTATGGAAAGTTGCTCGGGAGACATGATTTGCCGTCGCGGAAACTCCCCGCCGAGCGCCCAGGACAATATCCTGCAGCTGTACCTGGACGAGATCGGCCGCTACCCGCTGTTGAATCACGAGGAACAACGGCGCTTAGCCGAGAAGGCATGCGCAGGGGACCTTCACGCGCGGCACGCCCTGGTCAGAGCCAACCTGCGCTTCGTGGTGAGCATGGCCAGGCGTTACCGCCACAGCGGCGTCCCGCTCATCGATCTGATCAGCGAAGGCAACCTGGGCCTGCTCAAGGCCGCGGAGTATTTCGACCCCGAGAGGGGGTACCACTTTGTCTCGTACGCCGGCTGGTGGGTCCGCCAGGCGATCCTGAGGGCGATCTCGGAGCGTTCCCGGCTGATCCGGCTGCCCTGGAACCGGGCCGGGGAGCTGCTCAACCTCGAACGCGAGCGCCAGGAGCTCGAGCTCGAGCGCTCGGGCCCGGCTCCGCTCGCAGACGTGGCCAAGCGACTGAACCAGGACGCGTCCCACCTGTTGTACCTGCTCAACTGCGCCCGCCCGCCCCTCTCCCTCGACTATCCCGCCCAGGAGGGCCTCGACGCCCAGCCGCTCAGTGAGCTGGTCCCGGACCGGGCAGGAGCCTGCCCCGCGGATGTGGCCGTCGCCTCCTCCCTCCGGGACAACGTGCGGGAGTTGCTGGGGGCCTTGAGCCAGAAGGAGGCCGAGATCCTTCGGCACCGCTTCGGCCTGGACGGCCGCCGGTGCCTCTCCCTCCAGGAGCTCGGCCGCATGTACTGCCTGTCGAAGGAACGAATCCGGCAGATCGAGAAGCAGGCCCTGCACAAGCTGCGCAACCCCTCACACCGGCGCCGCCTGGAAGCCTACATCGCCTGAAGCCCCGCGCGGCGGCCGCCATGGGGCCGTCCAAAAAAAGTTGATAAAGCCCCGGGCCGGGGCTATGTTTCTAAGTGAAGATATCCCAAAACGGTGAATCCGATGAAGTTGAAGAACTACCAGGAGGACCTGGTCCTGTACGTGGCCGATCTGGTCCTCCAAGATCAGCCGGACATAGACAGGAGCGAGTCCTTTCTCCACGACGTGGCCGCCTATACCCTGAACCGCCTGCCGCCGCGCTACATTCAGAGCGAGCGGGGCTTTACCCGCCTGGCCGTGGACCACTGGATCGACGGGAACGACGGCGAGGGTCTGGCCAGCTTGGTGGAGGTGCTGCTCCTGGTGCACAAGGCCATTGAAACGATCCGCACCCGCCGCCGCAACGGCCAGGGGGGCCAGACGAGGAGCGGGGCAAAGGAAGACGAGGGACCCCCGGATGCCCTCGGCTACTGGCACAACCTGCCGTACCTGATCGGCAGGGTCGTGGACGCGGACACCCGGCAGCCGCTGCCCGAGGTCTCGGTGAGCGTGCTGCTGGACGGAGAGCCCGCCGAGGGGGCGGAGGGTAGCTGGCAGAACCCCTACCGCACGAGCCAGGCCACCAAGGGCTTCTTCAGCTTTCTGCCCAGACCGGACCATTCCCGCGCCAAGACCAAGGACTTCGCGCTGCGTATCGTGCTCGAACACCCCGAGTACGAGCCGGTCGCCCTGGAGCGGACCCTGCAGACCCAAGGGGAGTACACCCGCCAGCAGGTGATCCTGAGCGACAAGATCCTGAACCTCGAAACCATCGCACTCAAGAAGCGGGGATAGACCCCAACCGCGCCCATAGCCCGCCCCCGCGGCAGCGGCCCGCGGCAGCGGCCCGCCGCGCGGCGCTCTCCTCGACACCCTGCGCTCCTGCTGCTATGATTCTTGCGTCTCACAAGGATCCGGCGGCCGGGATATCCCGGAGGGAGGAAGCGCATGGACTTTTCCTGGTCGATCTTCGTTGACCTGGGCATCATCTGCGCGGCGCTGCTGTTCTCCACCTTTCTGCGCGCCAAGGTGAGGTTCTTCCAGCGATACCTGATCCCGAACGCGTTGACCGCAGGGTTCATCCTGCTGCCCTTCTACAATTTCCTGGCGCCCCGGCTGGGAATGAACAGCGAGGGCCTGGGAAACCTGGTCTTCCACCTGCTCAACCTGTCCTTCGTGGCCATGAGCCTGCGGGGCGGCTCCATGAAGGGGGCCGGCAAGCGGATCTTCTCCTCCGCGATCATGATCATCACCCACTACTCCTTCCAGGCCATCATCGGGATCGGATTGACCCTGGTATTCATCGGGACCTTTCTTCCCGACCTGTTTCCGAGCTTCGGGTTCCTCATGCCGCTGGGGTTCGGTTTGGGCCCCGGACAGGCCTTTGCCATCGGCAAGGGCTGGGAGGCCATCGGGTTCGAGGGCGGGGGCAACCTGGGGCTCACCTTCGCCGCCATCGGATACATCTGGGCCTGCTTCGGCGGGGTCTATCTGATCAACCTGGGGCGCAAGAAAGGCTGGATGACCGGCAAGACCGCTGCCGCCATCGACCAGAGCCGCATCCGAACCGGGATCATTTCCGGCGGGGAAGAACGTCCGGTAGGAAGCCGCCTGACCACGGAGACCGAGGCCATCGACACCATGTCCTACAACCTGGCGATCCTGCTGGGGGTCTACCTCCTCGCGTACCTGGTCCTCCGGGGCCTGACCGCGGCCCTGGGCGCCCTCGGCCCCATGGGCGAGCAGCTGGCCACGAACTTCTGGGGGATCGCCTTCATCTTCGCGGCGCTGGTGGCCATGCTGGTCAAGCGGGTGTTCCGGGCGCTGAGGATCGACTACACCATCGACAATGGCAGCCTGACCCGCCTGGCCGGGGTGTCCGTCGACCTCATGGTCACCGCGGCGATCGCCGCCATCACCATCGTGCTGCTCAAGGGCTTCTGGATCCCCGTCCTGATCGTGTCCGTGGCGGGTGGCATCGTGACCACCTTGACCGTGGTCTACACCGCCTCCCGGCTGTTCACCGATCACCGTTTCGATCGGGTCATCATGTTCTACGGCAACATGACCGGCACTCTGTCCACCGGGTTGGCCCTTCTGCGGGTGGTTGACCCTGACTTCGAAACCCCGGTGGCCACGGACTACATGTACGGCTCGGGGATCACCTTCGTGCTGGCCATCCCGTTCATTCTGCTGCTCAACCTGCCCGGCTACTGGCATACCACGGGGAACCCGGTATACCTGTGGATCACCCTGGGGGGCCTGGTGGGGTACCTGATCTTCTCGGTGGTGAGCTACGTGCTGCTGTCCGGAAAGAGGGCCTTCCGGGACCCCTTCTCGCTCTGGGCGCGAGAATAGCGGCCGCGGGCGAGCGCCAGGATCACGAGCAACGCCCAGCCGGCCACCGCGGGGAGCGTCAGGACCCTGAGCGCCGCCTCCAGGCCGAGATGGTCGGAAAGCCAGCCGTAGATCGCCGGGCTCACCGAGGCCATGAGTGAGAGGACCCCCATCATGATGCCGAAGATCTGCCCGCGCCCGAGCCGAACCCCGAAACGCGTGAGCACCACGTTCTGCGCCGGGGCGCAGCCCCCGATCGATGCCCCCAGGATCGGGATCAGGATCGCCAGCGCCCACACCGGCAGGGGAAGGCTGAACACGATCATCAGGGGAGCGATCGCCCCGGTCGTCAGGATCAGGACCCACAGGGGGTCCCGGCGATCCGCCAGGCGGCCCAGCAGCGGCGAGGCGATCATGGAGCCGAGGAAGTTCATCCCGGCGAGGTACACCGACCAGCTGGTCGGCAGGCCGCGCCCGATCGCCAGATAGGTGGGGGTGAAGGTGACCACGGCCATGGAGCTCAGGTAGCGCAGCAGCGCCGCTCCCATGACCAGGGCGAAAGGCCACAGGGAGCCTTCCGGGCCTTCGGCCGGCTTGCCCTGCGGAGGACTACTGGGGGAGGCCTCGACCGGTTTGCGCCCCGCTCCGGTGCCGGCCTGGGCCGGCGGGGCCGAGCCGCGCCTGCCGGCCTTGCGGAGAAACAACACCCCCAGAGCCAACCCCGGGGCCCCGGTCAGCACCAGCACCCCTTGCCAGCCGATCGAGCCGAGGAGGGAGCCGTTGGCCAGGTACATGCCGATCAGGGCCACTCCTCCCCAGAACTCGAACACCCCGTACGCCCCGCCGGAGCCCCCCTGGGACAGCCGGTCGATCTGGGCGTACGCCACCGGGTGGAAGGTACCCACCCCGACGGCCGCCACGATCAGAAAGCCGACCAGCAGGGCGGGGCCCCGGGACAACCCCCCGCCGACCAGGCACGCGGCCGCCACCAGGAAACCGAAGCCCAGGATCTTCCAGGCGGAATGCCGATCCGAGATGCGGCCGAAAAAGTAGCTGGACAGGGCCATGGCGAACAGGAACCCGGAAACCAGTAGACCTGCCGTGGAGAACGGCAGCGCCAACTCGCGTACGATCATAGGCAGGACCAGGGGCAGCAGGAACACGTGCATGTCGTTGACCCCGTGCCCGATCCAGAGCAGGTTGCGGAGCGCGCGGTTGCCTGCAGTGGGGGTGGCCCGGCGGGAGGCGGGTGGCGTGGACATGGCGGTGTGCCCATAGTGCTCAGCTCGCGCTGTGCTGGTCAAGGGCTTGCCAGGCTCGGGTGCCGAGCGGTCCGCCGCCGGCAGCTTTGCTCTGCGCGCGAATATGCCGTATACTGGGGCGAACTCGCAGCATCACCGTACCACAAGGAGCACGTCATGGCCGAATACCTGGGACGCAGCTGGTCCAAGAACGAGCTGGTATCGCGAATCGGGGACCCCCGGCAGATCGCCGGCGCGACCCCGTTCATCATGTCGGAGGGCAAGGCCGAGGGGGTCAGGGCCGTACGGGTCGACACCGGGGGCGGCCTGGAGTTCACTCTCCTGCCCGGGCGGGGCATGGACATCGCCGGGGCCAGCTTTCGCGGACGAGCCCTGAGCTTCCTGAGCGGCACGGGGATTACCTCTCCGGCCTACTACGAGGAGCCCGGTTTGGGGTTCCTGCGAGGGTTCTACGCGGGACTCCTGACCACCTGCGGCATCACCAACGTCGGAGCCCCCAGCGTGGACCAGGGCGAAGCCTTCGGGCTTCACGGTCGGGTGGCCAACGCCGGGGCGGAGGACCTCGCGGTGGACCATCGTTGGGAGGGCGACGAGTACCTGATCTCGGTGAAAGGGGTGGTCCGGGAGGCCAGGGCCCTGTTCGAGAACCTGACCCTGACCCGCAGGGTGCAGACCCGCCTCGGCTCCCGGGGGTTCACCCTGGACGACCTCATCGAGAACCGCGGCTTCCGCGAGGAGCCGCTTCTCATGCTCTACCACTTCAACTTCGGGTTCCCGCTCCTGGGCCCCGGGGCCCGCGTGGTGGGGCCGATCGCGCAGACCCTGCCTCGCGACGAGGCTGCCCGCAGCGACCGTGGCGTGGAGGAGGCCCTCCAGTACCCGGAACCGCAGCCGGAGTATGCCGAGAAGGTGTTCTTCCACACCCTGCGCGGGGACGAGCGCGGGCGCACCTTCGTGGCTCTGCTCAACCGGGACGTGGGCGACGGCACCCCGCTCGGGGTGGTGCTTCGCTTCGACCTGGCTCAGCTGCCTCTTTTGACCCAGTGGAAGATGCCCTGCCAGGGTTTCTACGTGCTGGGGCTCGAACCGGGGAACGCCCCGCCGATCGGCCGAGGACCCTTGCGCGAGCAGGGGCGGCTGCCCATGCTGGCGGGCCAGGCTTCGTATCCGGTGCATATCGAGTTCGAGGTGCTGGACACGCTCCAGGGGATGGAGCAGGTCGAGCGGGAGGCTGCCCGCCTGGCCGCATCTTGAGCACAACCCCCTGCGGGGGGTGCACTCGCTGAGGGAGGGTCCCATGCTTGCGTGGTTTGAGCCGCTGAACCCGGTGCTCCAGGCCCTGGTGGGCACTTGCTTCACCTGGGGGCTCACCGCCCTCGGGGCCGGCCTGGTCTTCTTCTTCAAGTCCATCAAGAAGAAGGTGCTCGACGGCATGCTCGGCTTCGCCTCGGGGGTCATGATCGCTGCCAGCTATTGGTCCCTGCTGGCACCGGCCATCGAGATGGCCGAGGCCGATGCTTCCCTGCCGGCCTGGCTGCCGGCCACCTCCGGGTTCCTGCTGGGCGGGCTGTTCCTGTTCGCCGTCGACAAGCTCCTGCCCCACCTGCACCTGGGGGAGCCCACGGAGAACGCGGAAGGCATCGCCACTTCCTGGCGCCGAAGCGTGCTGCTGGTCCTGGCCATCACCCTGCACAACATCCCCGAAGGGCTGGCCGTGGGCGTGGCCTTCGGGGCCCTGGCCGCGGGGCTGCCGGCTGCGTCCCTGGCCGGCGCGGTGGCCCTGGCCCTGGGCATTGGCATCCAGAACTTCCCCGAGGGCACCTCCGTGTCCGTGCCGCTGCGCCGGGAGGGCTTGAGCCGGGGGAAAGCCTTCTTCTACGGGCAGCTCTCCGGGGTGGTCGAGCCGATCGCCGGCGTACTCGGGGCGCTGGCCGTGATCGCCATGAAACCCCTCCTCCCCTACGCCCTGGCGTTCGCGGCTGGAGCCATGATCTACGTGGTGGCCGAGGAGCTGATCCCGGAAGCGCACCACGAAAAACAAGGGC
>JAFGFV010000263.1 GCA_016930895.1 Spirochaetales bacterium
GAGGGAGATCTTTCCGGTCTTCCAGAGATCGATCACGGCCCTTGGATGGCCCTCGGGGGTGAGGAAGGAAGAGACAAGAACGTTGGTGTCAACGACCACCCTCACTTGGATGCCCTGACCTCACGAATGGCCTTTTCGACATCCTTCTCGGTGACTCCTTTCTCACGCAGTTTCGTCCCGATTCGTTCCCACAGATCATCGATGACGGTTGGCAAATCGTTTTCAGCAAGATAGTCAGTGACCATCTCCCGGATCTTTTCGCTGGCCGACTTGCCTTCCATACGTACGACCCTGGTGAACTTCTTCTTTGTTTCTTCGTCGATTCTCACTACCATCTGAGTGCCCATGGTATCTCCTGTATGAACTGTATATACATATTATACGAACGAGCTCTTGTTTATTCAAGCTCTTGTCGTTTTCTCCCGTGCGGATGCGAGCGCCGCACCGCCTCCTTCAGGTCCTCCATGCTCAGGTGGGTGTACAGCTGGGTGCTAGTGATCTGGGCATGCCCCAGGATGGCCTGGATGTGCCGCAGGTCCGCCTGGTTGCGCAGCAGATGCGTGGCCATGGCATGGCGGAAACTGTGCGGGGTGATTCGCTTTTCCACTCCGCTGGCTCGGGCGGCGTTCAGCACGATCTTGCTGACCGAGCGGAGCGAAAGCCGGCCGCCGCCTTGATGGCTGACGAACAGGGCCTTCTCCTGTTGGCTGCCGATCATCCAGGGGTGCACCAGTCGGCAGTACGCCTCGGTGTACTGCCGGGCCGCCTCACCGACCGGCACTAGGCGATCTACAGCAGCTCCAGGATCGAGCGGTCCCGCAAGCCCATGGCCGTGGTGGGCTTCACCGCCTCCAGCACCTGCACGGTTTCCTCGGGGGTGAGCACCTCGGGCAGGGCCGAGGGCCAGGGCAGGCGAGGGGGCCTGTTCAGCCCGTAGGGGGAACGCAAGATCGTGCCCTTTCTCTCCAGCCAGCCGAAGAACCCTTTCAGGCTTTCGTGGTAGGCCCGCAGGTGGTACACCGAGAGTTGACCGAATTTCGCACATGCACCCACAGGAGCAAAATGGGCGAATCCGGGGTCCGAGAATTGCCCGGTTCGCTTCTACATTATGTCCCAAACTGAGAGTACGTTAAAGAAAGTCAACGTCGGCTGGCGCACGCTGCTATTCTTCCCAGGTGCCTGGTGCGGCGCTGTCTTTAGCCGTTCCCAAGGCGGAACGGATCAAGCACCGTCGATTGACATGCCCAAGTCAATCGAGAATATTTGTATCGCCGTGAACGCTCCACTGGAAGCCGAGATCACCGAGCTCGCCGCCCGCATCCACGCCTCCCGTTACACCGTGGCCTTCACCGGGGCCGGCATCTCCACCGAAAGCGGGATCCCGGACTTCCGGGGGCCGCAAGGCATCTGGAAGACGATGCGCCCCATCGAGCTCTCCGAGTTCCTGGCCGACCCCGAGGCTCGGTGGGAGTACTGGCGGCGCAAGATCGAGGACTGGCCCCGGATGCGCGATGCCCAGCCCAACGCCGGGCACCGGGCCCTGGCCCAGCTGTACGAGGCCGGGCGCCTTCAGACCGTGATCACCCAGAACATCGACGGGCTGCACCAGAAGGCGGGAGTCCCGGCGGAGCGGGTCATCGAGCTCCACGGCTCCAACGCCTACGTGTCCTGCCTGGATTGCGGTCGGCGCTACGAGTGGGAAGAGGTGCTGCCCTTCTTCGACTCCCATCCCGCACCGCAGTGCCCTCGTTGCCGCGCTTGCGGCGGATGGCTCAAGCCCGCCACGATCTCCTTCGGCCAGGCCATGCCCGAGGCGGAAACCCGGGCGGCCTTCAGCGAGGCGGCGCGGGCCGAGGTCCTCCTGGCGGTGGGTTCGTCCCTGCAGGTCTACCCGGCCGCAGGCATTCCCGCCGAGACCCGGCGGACGGGGGGGCTGGTGGCCATCGTCAACGACGCGCCTACCGGCCAGGACGCGGTAGCCGCGCTGCTGCTCCGCGGGCCGGCGGGCAGGATCCTGTCGGACTTGGCGGACTTGGTAGGGCGGGCCCAGCCGTGATAGGATCAGGCGTGATAGGATCACGGCAGCGCTGTGTGTGCCAAGGAGGTCGCGAATGAAACGCTCCCCGGCTCTGGCCCTGGCCCGGACGGGTACGCTGTTGGCTTACGCCCTGATCGTCCTGCTTCCGGTGATCGTGTCGTACCTGCTCGCCCCGTACGCCTGGGAGCGGGGTGCCGCCCTGCATGTAGGACTCATCTTCTCCCTGGTCGGCTTCCCGATGCTGGCCCTGCAGCCGGTCCTGTCCGCACGGATGAAGTGGCTCGACCGGCTGTTCGGCCTGGACCGGGTGTACCGCTTCCACAAGGCCATGGCCGTCGTAGCCGGGGTCCTGATCCTGATTCACCCGCTGATGCTGGCCCTGGACATGGGGGACTTCGGCCTCCTCACCAGTTTCGACTGGCCCTGGTACATCCTTGCGGGCAAGCTGGGGGTCCTGGTCATCCTGGTGATCATTGTGAGCTCCTTCCTGTACGCCGTAATCCGCCTGACCTACGAACGCTGGCGCGGGCTGCACAATCTGACCGCCCTGGTGTTGCTGGCTGTCGGCATCGTGCACGGATGGCTGGCCGGGAGGGACATGGTAGAGCCGTTGATGCAGGGGATCTTCCTGGCGCTGCTGGCCCTGGGAGTGGGGGCCTATCTTGCCCACAAGGTCGTGGGTCCGGCCCTGCGGCGACGTCGGCCCTACAGGGTGTCCGAAGTGCGCCGGGAGGCCGACAGGGTCTGGACGCTCCGCTTTGCTCCTGGGGAAGGTGTCTCGGCGCTCGAGTGCCTGCCCGGGCAGTTCCAGTTTATCACCCTGCGGCGGGCGTCCGGCGGCCGGGGCGGCCGCCGGGAGGAGCATCCCTTCACCATAGCCGCCTGTCTCCAGGACGGGCAGGCCCACGAGTCCACCATCAAGGAATCCGGGGACTTCACCGCGACCATCGGGAACACCCGGGTCGAGGAGCCCGTGGCGGTCCAGGGACCCTTCGGCCGCTTTTGCCACCTGCTTCACCCGGAGGAGCAGGATTTCGTGTTCTTGGCGGGGGGCATCGGGATCACCCCGCTCATGGCCATGCTCCGCCACATGGCGGCCACAGGCTCAGAGGCAAGGCTGCTCCTGCTGTACGCCAACCGCGGGGAAGGGGACATCGCGTTCCGGGACGAGCTGGAAGCGCTGCGCCACGGCGCTCATCCGCGGCTGGAGGTCGTGCACGTGCTGGAGCAGCCGCCGGCCGGCTGGACCGGTGAGACCGGCCGGATCACCCGCGAGCTCATGGAGCGTCACCTCGGCGGCCCCGTCGCAGGCCGGGGCTTCTACGTGTGCGGGCCGCCGGCCATGATGAACGCGCTCCTCCCGATGCTGCGGCGCATGGGGGTGCCGCGGCGGCGACTGCACGCGGAGCGCTTCGCCCTGTAGCAGGCGCGCTTGAGGCGGCCTTCAGGCGCGTGCTATGCTGGTTTCATACAAGACTACACCAAGGGGGATCACATGCCCGAGAGCGACTTCGTCATGAACAAACCCGCCAACAGGCTGCGCGGAAGCATGCCCAAGGTCGGGATCCGGCCAACCATCGACGGACGGCGCGGCGGCGTCCGGGAGTCCCTGGAGAACCAGACCATGGAGATGGCCAGGGCGGCCGCGCGGCTGATCAGCGAGAACCTTCGGCACGCCAACGGGCAGCCGGTGGAGTGCGTGATCGCCGACCGGACCATCGGCGGGGTTGCCGAGGCGGCTATGGCGGCGGAGAAGTTCGCGCGGGAGGGCGTCGGGGTTTCGCTGACTGTGACCCCCTGCTGGTGCTACGGTTCGGAGACCATGGACATGGACCCGGTCACGCCCAAGGCGGTGTGGGGCTTCAACGGCACCGAGCGCCCCGGGGCGGTGTACCTGGCCGCGGTGCTGGCGGCGCACAATCAGAAGGGTCTGCCGGCCTTCGGGATCTACGGCCGGGACGTGCAGGACGCCGGGGATTCCTCGATCCCCCGGGACGTTCAAGACAAGATCCTCCGCTTCGCGCGCGCCGGGCTGGCGGCGGCCACCCTGCGCGGCAAGAGCTACCTGTCCCTGGGCTCGGTCTCCATGGGCATCGCCGGCTCGATCGTGAACGAGGAGTTCTTCCAGAGCTACCTCGGGATGCGCAACGAGTACGTGGACATGTCGGAGCTCGTCCGCCGCGTCGAGGAGGGGATCTTCGACCCCGAGGAGTTCCAGCGGGCTCTGGCCTGGGTCAAGCGCTACTGCCGGGAAGGCCACGACGACAATCCGAAGGAGAAACAGCGCAGCGCGGAAGCCAGGGCCCGGGAATGGGAGTTCGTGGTCAAGATGACCCTGATCGCCCGAGACCTGATGGTCGGCAACCCCCGCCTGGAAGAGCTGGGGTTCGCGGAGGAAGCGATGGGTCACAACGCCATCGCCGGGGGGTTCCAGGGGCAGCGGCAGTGGACGGACCACTTCCCGAACGGGGACTTTACCGAGGCGATCCTCAACTCCTCCTTCGACTGGAGCGGGATCCGCGAGCCGTACATCGTGGCCACGGAGAACGACAGCCTGAACGGGGTGGCCATGCTCTTCGGCTTCCTGCTCACGGGGAGCGCCCAGGTGTTCGCCGACGTGCGCACCTACTGGAGCGCGGAGGCGATCCGGCGGGTCACGGGGGTGGCGCCCAAGGGCCTGGCCGAGGCCGGCATCATTCACCTGATCAACTCCGGCTCCGCGGCCCTGGACGGCACCGGGCGCCAGAGCCGGGAGGGCAAGCCGGTGATCAAGCCCTTCTGGGAGGTGAGCGCCGCGGAGGCCAAGGCCTGCCTGGAGACCACCGAGTGGTGCCCGGCGGACTACGGCTACTTCCGAGGAGGAGGTTTCTCCTCCAACTTCCTGTCGTTGGGCGGGATGCCGGTGACCATGACCCGGGTCAACC
This sequence comes from Spirochaetales bacterium, assembly GCA_016930895.1. The sequence goes on from JAFGFV010000263.1 coordinate 4,963, forward strand.
TGGTGCGGGGCCTGGGACCGGTGCTCCAGATCGCCGAAGGGCACACCGCGGAGCTGCCGCCGGGGGTGCATCAGGCCCTGGACACGCGCACCAACCCGACCTGGCCGACGACCTGGTTCGTTCCCCGCCTGACCGGCCGGGGGCCGTTCAAGGACGTGTACTCGGTGATGGCCGCCTGGGGTGCCAACCATGGGGCCTTCAGCTACGGGCACATCGGCGCCGACCTGATCAGCCTCGCTTCGACCCTGCGCATCCCGGTGTGCATGCACAACGTCGAGGAGATCTACCGGCCCAGCGCCTGGAGCGCCTTCGGCATGGACCCGGAAGGAGCGGACTACCGGGCCTGCGCGGCCTTCGGCCCCCTGTACGGGTAGGAGCGGGGGCGCCGCAGCAGCGGCGCCCCGTTGCAGCAGCGGCGCGGCAACGCGCGAATAGGAGAAAGCGATGCTCAAAGGTATCTCCCCGATCCTGAGCCCGGCCTTGCTCGAAGTGCTGGCGGCGATGGGGCACGGCGACGAGCTGGTGATCGGCGACGGCAATTTCCCGGCGGCCTCCATGGCGCGCCGCCTGGTGCGGGCCGATGGCCACGGAGTCCCGGCGTTGCTCGACGCGATCCTGCAGCTGTTCCCCCTGGATTCCTTCGTGGAGCGGCCGGTGGCGCTCATGGCCGTGGTGGTGACTCCAGGCCAACCCGTCCCTCCGGAGCCCCCCATCTGGGAGGAGTACCGGAAGATCATCCGGCGCCACGAAGCGGGCTTCACGGAGTTCGAGCAGGTCGAACGCTTCGCCTTCTACGAGCGGGCGCGGCAGGCCTACGCCGTGCTCGCCACCGGCGAGGGGGCGCTGTACGCCAACGTGATCCTCAAGAAGGGCGTGATCCCGGGATAGGTTTCCCTGGGGAGCCTGCGGCTGGCTGCGATTCAGAAATCCAGGAGCTCCACCTCGAACACCAGGAAGGCGTTGGGGGGAATCACCCCGGGATAGCCACGCTCGCCGTAGGCCAGCTCGGGGGGAATGATGAGCAGGCGTTTCTCGCCCTTCTTCATGCTCACCAGGGCCTCGTTCCATCCCGGGATCACCTGGCCGATCCGGAAGCGGGCGGGGCTTCCCCGCTGGTAGGAGCTGTCGAACAGGGTCCCCTCCAGGAGCTCTCCCTTGTAGTGCACGGTCACGTTGGCGCCGAAGGACGGGCTCCCTCCGGCTCCGCGTTGGAGCACCAGGTAGCGCAGGCCCGAGGCGGTCGCCTGGGCATCCGGCCAGCGCCGCCTGATCTCGGCCAGCGCCTTTTCCCGCGCCTCGGCGGCCCGCTTCTCCTGCTTGGCCTCGGCCTCGCGGCGCAGGGCCTCGAACCGGGCCTGGTCGACCCGGAACGCTCGGGCGTCGGCGCCTACCCGCAGGATCCGGACCCGCTCGATCCGGTCCCCCTGGCGGACGGCATCGACGACCTCCTGCCCACGGACCACCCGACCGAAGACCGTGTGCGCCCCGTCGAGCCACGGGGTGGCCTTGTGCGTGATAAAGAACTGGCTGCCGTTGGTGCCGGGTCCGCTGTTGGCCATGGAGAGCACCCCGGGGCCGTCGTGGCGCAGGGAATCGTCGAACTCGTCCGGGAAGCTGTAGCCGGGTCCTCCGGTGCCATTGCCCAGAGGATCCCCTCCCTGGATCATGAAATCCGGTACGACCCTATGAAAGGTCAGGCCGTCATAGAAAGGGCGCCCCGCCGGCCGACCCCGGAAGGTGATCGTTCCCTCGGCCAAGCCCACGAAGTTGGCCACCGTGAGGGGCGTGCGGGCATACTCCAGACGCAGGAGGATCGTGCCGCGGCTGGTCGACATCTCGGCATACAGCCCGTCGGGAAGCCCGGCGGCGGAGTCCTGGGCCTGCAGCGCGCCGGCAGCCGCGAGGAGGAGGGCCGCGAACAGCGCCGCGGCCAGGGGCAGTCTGGTTGCGCTCGAAATTCTTGCTGTCTTCATCAGTGCCACCACCTGATCTTCTGGATTGCCGCACCGGACTGCTCCAGGTCGTGAACGATCCGGTGGCTGAGCTTGTCGGTCGTACCCCTGTGGAAGATGCGGATGTTGAAGGACACGATCATGCGGTTGCTGTCGTAGTCCCGCTCGAAGTCCAGGAACAGGATGCGGACGTTCTTGCGCTTGACGATCCGGATCAGCTCGGAGATGCTCGTCTCGTTCGGTGCCGTGACCTCCAGGGTGCGATAGTAGTCCTTGGGGTACATCTTCTCGAACAGGTTCACGACCACCAGGGTGAAGAGGCTCCCCGCGGTGACGACCATGGCCAGCTCGAAGAAACCCGAGCCGGAGGCCATGCCGATCCCGGCGGAGACCCACAGGCAGGCAGCCGTAGTCAGGCCGCGGACGTTGAAGCCCTCCTTGATGATCGCCCCGGCGCCCAGGAAGCCGATGCCGGTGATGATCTGCGCGGCGATCCGGCTGGGATCGACCCGCAAACCCTGCTCGAAGGAGCCTCCGGAGAAGGCCAGGGCCACCCCTTCGGAGACGAGCATGAAGGCGGCGGCGCCCAGGCTGACCAGCATGTTGGTGCGCAGCCCCGCGGCACGGCCGTGGATGTCCCGCTCGAAGCCGATGAGCCCCCCCAACAAGGCTGCGAACAGCAGCCGCAGGAGGAAATTCCCCGTGAAACCGGGGGGAAAGAGGATATTCTGGAGCATGGTTATATCCCCTTGGCGTGCTCCAGCAGGTACTCCTCCGCTTCCGGAGACCACAGGTTGTTGGTCTTGGCCACGATCCGGGCCAGCTCGGCAAACAGGGGATCGCTCTTGCCCTTTTCGGCAAAGTCGTCGATGGCGGTGAGCTCCAGGTCGATGTTGGTGTAGATCAGCTTCTTGCCCCCCGGGATGTTGGGCAGGTTCAGGGTCGTCGGGGCGGCGGCGTTCAGGCCGCCCACGTGGGTGATCATGGGCGTGGGATTGATGACCTGGCGGCCCATCAGGTCCAGAGACTCGATCATGTCGTCGGTGTTGCCGCCGCTCGTGCCCACGACGTGGTGGCTGGCGTAATGAACGTCGTAGAAGTTGATCTGCGCCGAAAACTGGTTGTCGGTGGGACCGGCGAAGAAGTTGAGGCATCCGTCGTAGGCCAGGATCTTGTCTCCCTGCTCGACCACCGGGCGCACCGGGGCGAACACGAACACGTCGTCGTAGCCTTTGCCGCCTGTGATCTCCCGCAGGGCGGCTGCAGGGTCCGGCATGTCTTTCGTGTTCACGTACCGGAGCTCCACCCCGAGTCGTCTTGCCTCCTCTACCGTGTAGATCGAGGCGGCGCGGGCCAGGCGCCCTTCGTCGATGTCCGTGACCACGAGCAGGCCCGGGCGTTTCTCCGCGTGGATGGCGTAGTCGATGGTGCCCAACCCCATGGGGCCTACCCCGGCGAGGATGGCCATGTTCCCCCCCGCCACGGGTCCCATGTGGTGGATGTAGTTCTCCTCCACGTGGAAGGTGGCCTTGTAGGCCGCCACGATGCAGGACATGGGCTCCGCCAGGGAGCCGTAGAAGAAGGATTTCCCGTGGTAGTTGAGCAGGCAGTTCTGCTCCATGATCTGCCTTGGAATGACGATGTAGGTTGCCGCCCCCCCGATGTAGGGGAAGGTGTACCCCGGCGCCCCCAGGCCGTTCATGAAATCCGGGTGCTTCATGTTCGGCTGAATCGAGAAGCGGTGACCCGGCTTGAAGTGTTTCCTCCACTTCTTGCCGACCTCCACGATCTCCCCGCAGCACTCGTGGCCGATGATGATCGGGTTGGTGGCGATGTCGCTGGGGACGCGTTTATGGTCGCTGCCCTGCAGCGCCTCCTTGTACGAGGACATGCAGATGCTGTCCGAGACGATGTGCGCCAGGATCTCGTCCTCCTGGATGGCCGGAAGCTCGAACTCCTCGAGCCGAAGGTCCTTCTTACCGTACAGCCGCACTGCCTTGGTCTTCATGTCTGGCTCCTTGTGTAGCGCCCGCGCATGTCATGATACGCCGCCACGATGTTCCGGCCGAACTCTCCAATCGCCCCCGTTGCATCCGGCTCGATTCCCGCCACTTCCGCCAGCGCCGCTGCCGGGCCCCTCTCGCGGATCAAGGCCTGCAGGCGTCCCGCCGCAGGATCCTCGGGGTGATCGTAGCAGAGGGCTGCCGCGGCCACGGCGGCGATGTGGCGGGGAGCAACCCCCTGATCGAGGCACAGTCGGGCCGCGCCGATGATGCGGTCCTGCGGCCCCAGCTTACGCAGCGGGTCCCGGGCCACCCGGGGGATCGTGTCCATGATCATGGGGTTGGAAAAGCGCAGGGTGATGTCCTGCTTGACTTGTTCCTGCCCGGCGGCGTCCAGGGCCGCAGGGAACTTGGCGAGCAGCGCCTGGCCGGTTTCGTCCAGGGCCCCGTAGACCGTCTCGCGCACCTCCGGATCGTCGAAGGGCTCGTGTACGTATGCATACCCCCGCAGGTACCCGAGGTAGGCCAGGGCTGCATGCACGAGGTTGTAGGTGAACAGCTTGCGCTCCACCACGGCCTGGAAGTCCTTCGCCGCCTCCAATCCCTCGATCGGAGGCTCGGGTGCGCGTCGCGCACTGCCGTCGTAGGGCAGGCGGTGGTACGAGTCGGCAACCACGAACAGCGGGCCTTTGCCCCGGAAGCGCTCGCCGGGGGCCGGGACCATGCGGGCTACCACTGTCCCCACGAACCCCACCTGGCCATCGGCCCACGCCTTGGAGGCCGGATCGAGCTCCCGGTAGACCGCCTTCTGCAGGACCTGGTAAGCGTCGAGAGAGTTCTCGCAGAGGTAGATATCCACGGGCCCGCCGCCTGCTGAGCGCCGCCGTTCGATTCCCCGGGCGATGAGCGCAGCCACCTGCGAGAGATTGGCGACCCCCACCGCGGTCCCGACGACCGACGCACCAGCGAAGGCCTGTGCGACCTCCTCCGCCTCGGCGGTGGACAGAGCGCTCACTGCTTCTATGGTCATGTCCAGCTCACGCTTGCTCGCGGCATCCAGGAGACGCAGCGGATAGCGGCCCTCCTCGTTGAGCAGGCGCACCAAGGACTCATCGGCCTCGACGAAGACCGTCCGGTAGCCGGCCTCGAAGAAGAGTTGTCCCATGAAGCCGCGGCCGATGTTTCCGGCCCCGAACTGAAGTGCGGTAGCGATACCCTGCCTCCTTTCGACTCGTGCCCGAAAAGCGGGTCCCCCCCAGTATAGCCAAACTGCGCGCCTCTTGGCCAGTCTCCGGCGCCCGCATCGAAAAGGCCGGGAGAGGAGTGGTTGGACGCTCTCTTCAAGTTGCCCTATACTGGAGTTGCCCTATAATGGGGAGTCTACGAAAAGCTGACGCGAGGGAGGTTGCTTCGACATGGCATTCGGCAGGAAGCTCAAGTACGGTATGGTCGGCGGAGGCCCTGGAGCCTTCATCGGCGGCGTGCACAGGATGGTTGCTGCCCTGGATCAGAAGATGGAGCTGGTCGCGGGGGCGTTTTCCTCGAGTCCCGAGAAGTCCAGACAGCAGGGAGCGGAGCTGCTGCTGGACCCGAAGCGGGTGTACGGCTCCTACCAGGAGATGGTGGAGAAGGAGGCCAAGCTGCCGGAAGGGCAGCGCATCGACTTCGTCAGTATCGTCACTCCGAACTACATGCACTTCCCACCGGCCAAGGCCTTCCTGGAGGCGGGGTTCAACGTGGTTTGCGACAAGCCGATGACAACGACCGTGGAGGAAGCCGAGGAGCTGTGCCGCCTGGTCACGAAGCACGGGGCCGTGTTCGCCTTGACGCACAACTACACCGGGTACCCGTTGGTCAAGCAAGCCCGGGCGTTCGTGAAGGAAGGCAAGCTCGGTAAGATCCGAAAGGTCGTGGTGGAGTATCCCCAGGGTTGGCTGTCGACCCCGGTCGACGTAGAGGGCCAGAAGCAGGCGGAGTGGCGGACCGATCCAGCCAGGGCGGGGGTCTCATCGTGCATGGGAGACCTGGGTTCCCACGCCGAGAATCTGGCCCGCTACATCACCGGCCTCGAAATCGAGGAGCTCTGCGCCGACATGACGACTTTCGTTCCCGGCAGGCGCCTGGAGGACGATGCCAACGTCTTGATTCATTACCAGGGCGGCGCCCGGGGCGTCCTGTATGCGTCCCAGATCTCCCCTGGGGAGGAGAACAACCTGAGGATCCGGGTGTACGGGGAAGAGGGTGCCCTGGAGTGGCACCAGGAGAATCCCAACTACCTCTACCTGCGCTACCTGGACCGGCCCTCGGAGGTCTACACTCGGGGCAGCGGCTACCTGGGGGAGGCGGCTCAGGCCGCCACGCGCATTCCCACCGGGCACCCGGAGGGGTACCTGGAGGCCTTCGCCAACATCTACAAGGCCGCGGGGAACACCATGATCGCCAGGATCAGCGGCGCGAAACCGACCGCCATGGACCTGGATTTCCCCTCGGTCCAGGACGGGGCCGTCGGTGTGAGCTTCATCCACAAGACCGTGGAAAGCGGCCGGAAGAGAGGCTGGGTCAAGGCCGCCTACCGCCCGCCGGCGTAGAGAGCGTACGGAAGCACAGGCATGGCAACCCAGATCAAGGGCCCGGGAGTGTTCCTGGCCCAGTTTATCACCGACTCAGCCCCGCGAAACTCCCTGGAGGGCCTGGCCGAGTGGGCCTCGGGCCTTGGCTTCAGGGGCGTCCAGCTGCCCGCCTGGGACCAGAGGATCATCGACCTGGATCAGGCGGCCGCCTCGCAGGACTACTGCGACGAGCTCAAAGGAAGACTCGCGGCCCACGGACTGGAGATTACCGAGCTGTTCGCACTGCAGGGGCAGATGATGGCCATCCATCCGGCGCTGGCGGAGCTGTTCGCAGGCTTCCACCCCCCCCTCGAGGGAGCGGCGCTGGTGGAGTGGGCTCAGAGCCAAGTCATCAAGGCGATCGACGCTTCCGCGCGTCTGGGATTGAAGGGAGTGCCGGTGCTGTCGGGGACCATGGCCTGGATCATGGTGTATCCGTGGCCCCAGCGCCCTGCGGGTATCGTCGAGACCTCCTACCGGGAGCTGGCCCGGCGCTGGCGCCCTGTGCTCGACCACGCCCGGGACAAGGGGCTCACGGTCAATTTCGAGCTCCACCCCGGGGACGACTTGTTCGACGGGGCCACCTTCGACATGTTCCTGGAATACACCGATCAGCATCCGGCGGCCTGCATCAACTACGATCCGAGCCATTTTCTGCTGCAGCAGCTGGACCTGTACGGCTTCATCGAAACCTACGGGTCCCGCATCCGAGGATTCCACGTCAAGGATGCGGAGTTCAATCCATCGGCCAGGCAAGGCGTGTACTCGGGGATGCAGCCCTGGGCGCGGCGGGCCGGGCGCTTTCGCACCGTGGGAGACGGGCAGGTCGACTTCCGGAGGGTGTTCACCCTGCTGACCCAGGTCGGTTTCGACGGCTGGGCGGTCCTGGAGTGGGAGGACCCGATCCGGAGCGCAGACCAGGCCGCACGGATCGCCGCCAGGTTCATCGAGGAGCGATTGATCGAGACGGCCCAGTATGCCTTCGACGATTTCGCCGGCTCGGCGGCGGACCCGGCGGCACACCGGCGGATTCTGGGCATCGAAGACTGAGGGTCGCCCCGCTCCGGGGTTGCCTACCCGGAGCGACAGTTTCTATATTGGGAAGTATCGCCCGCAGGCGAGAAAGGAAGATGCAACTATGATCAAGGAACGAAAGCTGTCCATGCCCTTCTGGTGCGTGGGGAACCCCGTGGGGGATCCCTTCGGACCGGGGGTCATGGATCAAGTCTCCCCCCTGGAGATCGCCGACCTGATCGCTCAGGCCGGCAAGGATGGGCTCATCAGCTACACCGCCGCTCACGACGACGATCTGGTCCCCTGGGATCCAACGCAGCCGGAGGATGACTTGGATTCGGGAAGCGATACCTACAAGACCCTCAAGGCCATCAAGGAACGCCTCGACAAGGGAGGGGTCCAGTTCAAGATGGCTTCCTCCTGCCTGCATGGGGACCCGGTGTTCAGGAACGGCGGGGTGGCCAACCCGGACCCGCGTATCCGCGCGTTGGCAGCCCAGAAAGCCATGCGCGCCCTGCGCATCGGGGACTTCCTGGGCGCCGAGTACTTCACCTATTGGGTCGCCCGGGACGGCTTCGAGACCCAGTTCGCCGTGCCCTGGGACCGGGCCCACGGCTACATCCGCGACGCCTTGAACCTGGTGACCCGGTACAGCCGGGACAAAAAGCTCTCGATCCAGCACGGCACGATAGAGTCGAAACCCAACGAGCCGCGAGGCGAGATGTTCCTGCCCTCCACCGGGCACGCCCTGGCCCTGATCTCCACGCTGGAGGATCCGGCTTTCTGGGGGGTGAACACCGAGGTGCTGCAGCACGAACAGATGACCGGGCTGTCCGCGGTGGGGGCGATCGGCCTCGCAGTGGCCATGAACAAGCTCTTCTTCCTGCATGTCGGGAACCAGAAGCCCAACCAGTTCGACAACGACAACCCGCCCCTGATCGGTATGGACGGCCTCAAGGAGTTCGTCAGCATCCTGTATCTCCTGGCCAAGGCCGATTGGCAGGGGCATGTGGAGTTCGACAATCATATGCTGCGCACGGATGCCGCGCCGGGAGGGGAGAACAGGATCGCCCTGCGGCGCCGGTTCATCGAGCTGGATGTGGCCTCCTATCGCCTGGCGGAGAAGAAGGCCGTGGCCCTGGCCGAAGACAAGGAGATCGCAGTCGCCCAGGGCGCGATCTGGGATGCCGCCGCCGAGGTGGCTGGGACCCTGGCCTCCGGCGATCCGGCCAAAATCGCCGGCCTCAAGATCGACTATGACGCGGTGGCCAAGGCCCCGATCCGCATCGGCGAGCTCGATCACCTGGTCAACCGCAAGATCTTCGGAATGTAGGAGGACAGCATGGCCGAACGACACGAGTACAGGACCAGCGTGCGCTGGGAAGCCGAGCGCAAGGGCGCGTTGAGCGCGCCGGGGCTTCCGGACCTGACCGTGGCCACCCCGCCGGAGTTTCCAGGCGGCCATCCCGGGATCTGGTCCCCGGAGCACCTGTTCGTGGCCTCGGCGGAGGTCTGCATCATGACCACCTTCCTGGCCATCGCCGCGAACTCCAAGCTGGAGTTCAAGCAGTACAGCTCCAGCGCCGAGGGCATCCTCGAGAAGACCGACAGCGGCTACATGTTCACGGAGATCACGGTCAAGCCTCGCGTGGTGATCTCCGATGAAGCGCAGCGGGATCGGACCCTGCGCATCCTGGAGAAGTCCGAGAAGGCCTGCCTGATCTCCAACTCCATGAAGACCGCGGTTCACCTGCAGCCGGAGGTCGTGGTCGGCTGAAGGCGGGCCGCCAGCCCGCCGGGCCGCCCGGCGGCTGGAGCCCCCGTCCGGAGCCGTGACAGAGCCCGGCTTCGCGCGCCGCGCGGGGTCGGGCTTGTTCTCTTCCAGGGGGCCTGGCGCCCGAGGGTAACAAACGTGCGGTACCGGGACCGCGGGTTCCTAACTTTTTCCTAAAAAACTGCGCCGGGCGTCTTGCAGACCTTGTGGTTTTGATTATAATTGAGCCACTATATGTTGTGTTTGTAGGAAATGAAATGCCCGTATTGCCGGCATCCGAGAACCCGGGTCGTGGACAAGCGCAACCCCGAGGAGTCGGATGTCATCAGACGGCGCAGGGAGTGCTTGGCCTGCGGCAGGCGTTTCTCCACCTATGAACGGATCGAGCTCACGGGCTTCTCGGTCATCAAGAAGGACGGCCGCCGGGAAGCGTTCGATCGCGACAAGCTTCGAGCGGGCATCACCAAGGCCTGTGAGAAGCGTCCGATCCCCCGGGAGGAGATCGAGCGCTGCGTCAGCGCGGTGGAAGCCGAGCTGTGGGGTTACGCCGACCGGGAGGTTCCGGCCAGCGCCATCGGCGAGCTGGTCATGGAACGCCTGCGCGGGCTCGACAAGGTGGCCTACATCCGCTTCGCCTCCGTGTACCGGGAGTTCACGGATCTGGAATCCTTCGAAAAGGAGCTGCGGAGCTTTAAGAAACGGTAAGTCAACGCCATCGGGTTGATTGATCCTACTGGGAGGGGAACTATGTTTCACGCCGTGCGGCACATTCGCAAGCGCAATGGGCAGGTGGTGCCTTTTGATCAAGACAAGATTACCAACGCCATTTGGGCTGCGGTTCAGGCCGTGGGAGGCCGGGATTACGAACGGGCGCAGAAGCTCTCCGACGAAGTGGTCCGGGTTCTTCGCCGCAAGTATGACGGCGGGGTCCCCGCCGTGGAGCACGTCCAGGACATCGTCGAAAAGATCCTGATCGAGCACGGTCACGCCAAGACCGCCAAGGCCTACATTCTCTACCGGGAGCAGCACAAGAACATCCGCGAGGTGACTCGCCTGCTGCGGGACATCGCCATCATCGATGACTACCTGGAGGAGATGGACTGGAGGGTCCGGGAAAACAGCAACATGACCTACTCCCTCCAGGGCCTCAACGTGCACATCACCCAGAAGGTGGTGTGCAACTACTGGCTCAACTCGATCTATCCCCGCGAAGTCCGGGATGCCCACGTGAACGGGGAGTTTCACATCCACGACCTGGGGACCCTGGGCCCGTACTGCGTGGGCTGGGATCTCCAGGACCTGCTCATGGAGGGGTTCCGGGGGGTCCGGGGCAAGGTGGAGAGCCGCCCCGCCCGCCATTTCGACGTGGCCCTCATGCAGGTGGTCAACTTCCTCTACACGCTCCAGGGGGAGGCCGCCGGGGCCCAGGCCTTCAGCAACTTCGACACCCTGCTGGCTCCCTTTATCCGCTTCGATGGGCTGGGGTACGAAGAAGTCAAGCAGGCCCTGCAGAAGTTCCTGTTCAACATGAACGTGCCGACCCGGGTGGGCTTCCAGACTCCCTTTACGAACATTACCCTCGACCTGACCCCTCCAGGCTTCCTCAAGGACCAGCCGGTGGTCGTGGGCGGGGAGGTGCTGGAGAGCACCTACGGCGAGTTCCAGGCCGAGATGGACATGTTCAACCGGGCCTTCGCCGAGACCATGAGCGAGGGGGACGCCACCGGCAGGCCCTTCACTTTTCCGATCCCGACCTACAACATCACCCGGGATTTCCCCTGGGACTCTCCCGGCCTGGAGCCGATTTGGGAGATGACCGCCAAGTACGGGATCCCGTACTTCTCGAACTTCGTGAACTCGGACCTGAACCCGGACGACGTGCGCAGCATGTGCTGCCGCCTGCGCCTGGACAAGCGGGAGCTGCAGAAGCGCGGGGGCGGGCTGTTCGGCTCCAACCCCCTGACCGGCTCCGTGGGGGTGGTGACCCTCAACCTGCCCCGGATCGGCTACGAAGCGGACTCGGAGGAGGAGTTCCTGGAGATCCTCTCCGACCGCATGGAGCTGGCCAAGGAGAGCCTGATCATCAAGCGGGAGGTGCTCGAACGGTTCACCGACCAGGGGCTGTACCCGTACAGCCGCTTCTACCTCAGGAACGTGCGCCTGGCCCGGGGCCAGTACTGGAAGAACCACTTCTCCACGATCGGCATCATCGGCATGAATGACGCCATCTACAATCTGAACGGTGGGGACCTGACCCGCCCCGAAGGAGTGGAGTTCGCGGTGAGGGTGCTGGACTTCATGCGGGAGCGCCTCTCGGACTTCCAGACCGAGACGGACAGCATCTTCAACCTCGAGGCTACCCCTGCGGAGGGCGCCAGCTACCGCCTGGTGCGCATCGACAAGAAGCTGTACCCGGACATCCGGGTCTACAGCGAGGACCACCCCGGGACCTCCGCGGGAGTGCTGGCTGCGGTGGCGCAGGGCGGCAACGGGAACGGGGACAACGGCCACGGCCGCAACGGGAACGGCGGCAACGGCCACGGCACAGGCGGTGGGGCTGGCGAGGACCGGAGCGCCCCCGCCCAGCGCGAGCCCTACTACACCAACAGCACCCAGCTGCCCGTGGGCTTCTCGGACGACGTGTTCGAGGTGCTGAAGCTCCAGGATCCGTTGCAGAGCCGCTATACGGGTGGAACGGTGCTGCACTGCTTTCTCGGGGAGAAGATGCCTTCCCCCCAGGCGACCAAGACCCTGGTGCGGACCATCGCGGACAACTTCCACCTGCCCTATTACAGCCTCACGCCCACCTTCAGCATCTGCGAGCAGCACGGCTATCTGCCGGGCGAGCAGCACCAGTGCCCGCACTGCGGCAGCACCTGCGAGGTTTGGTCGCGGTCCGTGGGCTACCTGCGCCCCGTAGACCAGTGGAATCCGGGCAAGCAGACCGAGTACGCCGACCGGCGCACCTTCAACCGCCAGCTGGCGGAGCAGAAGCTGCAGCCTGTGCCGGAGCAGAAGCTGCGGCCTGCGGCGGAGAAGGGGCTGCAGCCCGAGGGAGGGGAAGAACAGCCCGCGGCCGCCGGGTCCCGGCCTGCGGCGGCCGGCAAGCAGGGCCGCGGGGGCTGAGCCCGGGGGAAAGCGGGCGGTGCGTTGAACTTCAAGGCCTGGCAAAAGACATCGCTCATCGAGTATCCGGGCAAGCTCTCGACGGTCCTGTTCGTGGGCGGCTGCAACTTCCGTTGTCCCTTCTGCTACAACGCCGCGCTGGTGCTCGA
>JAFGFV010000264.1 GCA_016930895.1 Spirochaetales bacterium
CTGGCATCCTTCGGGTATCGCTACGCCGTGCTGGCCGAGCAGGAGGGGGTGGCCACTCAGACCGCGGTGCTCAGCCGCCTGCCGGTGATCCGCACCGCCGTGCACCCGGCGGGTTGGTTTGCCGGGCATTCCCTGCGCCACATCCTGGAGGTAGAGATCGAGCACCAGGGACACCGCCTGGTGGTTCTGAACAATCACTGGAAGTCCAAGACCGGCGGGGTGGAGGCCACTGCCGAGGGCCGGCGGCTGGCCGCGGCGGTGGTTCGCCGCCGGGTGGAGCGGCTCCTGCGGGAGGACCCCGCGGCGGACATCCTGGTGCTGGGAGACCTGAACGAGAACGTCGGCGAGCTGGAGGGGGAGATCCTGCTCTGCGCCGACCCGCAGGAGGCGGGGCTGGGGCCCCGGGGCCTGGCGCTCTACGAGCCCTGGTACGAGCTACCCCCGGAGCGCCGGGGCAGCACCGTGTACCGGAGGCGCTGGCAGACCCCCGACCACATTCTTCTCACGCCGGGGCTGTTCGACGGGAACGGCTTCTCCTACCGTCCGGGGAGCTTTCGGGTGGCGCGCCAGAGCCACCTGCTCGCTCCCGGCAGCGGTTTCCCCTTGCGTTTCCGCCCGGAGTCGCGCCCGAACGGGGGCGGGGGAACCTCCGATCACCTGCCCCTGCTCTTGGAGCTCGAGTCCCACTGAGCGCCCCTGCGGCGTCCCTGCCAATCTTGAGCCCCCCGCGCGTTGTCGTTAGTATGGGAGGATGATCACCTACCGCTCTGCCGACGAGTACGGGGCCGCCCTCGCCGGGCGGGCCGCCCTGCCCGAAGGGTTTCGCGCGGGCTGCGCGCCACTCACCTTCGTCCCCCGGGAGAAACCCGGCACCCAGTCCATGAACCTGTCCCTGATCCTGCTGGAGGAGCCGACCCCGGCCTTTGCCGGAGTGACGACGCGCAACCGCTTCTGCGGCGCCCCGGTGCGGATCTGCCGGGAGCGCCTGGGAGAGCCGGCGGTGCGGGGGGTTCTCGTCAACAACCGCGTGGCCAACGTCGGGGCCCCGACCGGCCAGGATGACGCCCTGGGGATCCTGGAGCGCCTCGGAGGTCTTCTCGGAGGCAGCGGGCGCGAGCTCATGCCCGCCTCCACAGGCGTGGTGGGCTGGGGGCTTCCCCGCGCCGAGATGGAGGCGGCCCTGCCGGCCCTCGTGGCCTCCCTGCAGGGGGAGAGCCTGCTGCCAGTGGCCCGGGGAATCATGACCACGGATTCCTACCCCAAACTCCATCGGGAGGCGGTGGGGCAGGGGGCTATCGTAGGGGTGGTCAAGGGCGCTGGCATGATCGAGCCCAACATGGCCACCCTGCTCGGGTTCCTGCTGACGGATCTGCGGATCGGCCGGGAGGAGCTGCGGGAGGCCCTGGCCTTCGCCGTGCAGCGGAGCTTCAACCGCATCTCGGTGGACGGGGATCAGAGCACGAGCGACATTGTGCTGGCCTTCAGCTCGGGCCACAAGCCCGAAGTCTCCCGCGAGAAGTTCCGCGCCGCCCTGCTCGCGGTCTGCCGGCGCCTGGCGGAGGATGTGGTGCGAAACGGCGAGGGGGTGGGGCACGTGATCCGGGTGCGGGTCCGCGGGGCCGCAGGGGAGGTGTGCCAGGGGGCCGGCAAGGCGGTGATCAATTCCCCTCTGGTCAAGACCGCGATCTTCGGCAATGATCCCAACGTCGGCCGCATCGTCTCTGCCTTGGGCGACTATGCGGGGAACGCCGGGATTCCGGGTCTGGATCCGGGGAGCTTCCGGGTGTCTCTGGGCGGGATTGGAATCTTCGAGCGGGGAGCCTTTGCCCTTGACCCGGAGCGGGAACGGCGGCTGGCCGGCTACCTGCACGAGTGTGCCCTGGAGCCGGGCAGGGTGCCCTACCCCGCCCATGACAGGGCGGTGGAGATCGACGTGGATCTCGGGAAGCCCGGCGGGGAGGAGATCGAGGTGATCGGCGCCGATCTCTCCTACGAGTACGTGCGGGAAAACGCGGACTACAGAAGCTGAAAACGGAGACTTTGCGGAAGGTGGTGCGAGCAATCACATGAGCGCTGAAGCAACGGACAAGAGGGTCGGCGAGGCGAAGGAGCTGCTGGAACGCTGCTTCCAGGAGGTCTCCAAACGGATCGTGGGGCAGCGGGCCATGCTCGAGGGCATGCTCACGGGGCTGCTCACGGGGGGCCACGTTCTGCTGGAGGGGGTGCCGGGCTTGGCCAAGACCCTGGCCGTGAAGACCCTGGCGGAGGTGCTGGACGCCGGGTTCAAGCGCATCCAGTTCACTCCGGACCTGCTGCCTGCCGACCTGGTGGGCACCATGATCTACCGGCCCCAGACCGGGGATTTCGTGCCGCGCAAGGGGCCGGTCTTCACCAACGTCGTCCTCGCCGACGAGATCAACCGCTCTCCCGCCAAGGTCCAGTCCGCCCTCCTGGAGGCCATGGAGGAGCGCCAGGTGACCCTGGGAACCGAGACGTACCGGCTGGAGGAGCCGTTTCTGGTGCTGGCCACCCAGAACCCGATCGAGCACGAAGGCACCTACCCCCTGCCCGAGGCCCAGCTGGACCGTTTTCTCCTGAAGCTCCAGGTGCCGTACCCGACCCTGTCCGAGGAGAAGGACATTCTCCGCCGGGTGGGAACGCAGGCGGGTATCGAGGTCTCGCCGGTGCTGGACCGGCAGGCCATCCAGAGCCTCCAGCAGGTCGTACGGGAGGTGCGGGTGGATCCGCGCATCGAGGAGTACATCGTCGCCATCGTCCGGGCCACCCGGGAGCGGGAACGTGACAAAGCGGAATACGTGCGTTTCATCGAGTACGGCGCCAGCCCCAGGGCCTCGATCTACCTGTACCGCTGTGCCAAGGTCCAGGCCATCCTGAACGGCCGGAGCTTCGTGATCCCGGAAGACGTGAAGGCCATGGCCGCTCCGATCCTGCGGCATCGCATCATCCTGACCTACGAGGCTGAAGCCGAGGACCTGTCCCCGGACCGGATCATCGAGGACGTTCTCAAGAGCGTGGCCGTTCCCTAGAACCCGATGGTCGACCGCAGCTTCTTTCGCCGGGTCCGGCAGATCGAAATCGTCGCCGCCAAGCTGGTGGACCAACTGCTGGCCGGGCGGTACCGCTCGATCTTTCGCGGCCAGGGCATCGAGTTCGACGAGGTCCGGGAGTACGTGGCAGGGGACGACGTGCGCTCCATCGACTGGAACGTCACCTCCCGCATGGGCAGCCCTCACACCAAGATCTTCCGCGAGGAACGGGAGATCACCATGTTCCTGATCATCGACGTGTCGGCCTCCCTGTTCGCAGGCTCCGGGGAGATGGCGAAGAACGAGTACGCCGCCCTGGTGTTCGCTATTCTGGCCCTCTCGGCGGTCAAGAACTCCGACCGCGTGGGGGCCGCTTTTTTCAGCGACCGCATCGAGGAGTGGGTCTCTCCGGGCAAGGGACGGAAGCACATCCTGCGGCTGATCCACGATCTGATCACGATTCGCCCCCGGGGCACCGGCTCGGATTTGGAGATGGCCATCAAGGGGGCCTACCGGAATCTGAAGCGCCACGGCATCTGCTTCGTGGTGTCGGACTTCCGGACCGGCGGCTACTGGGAAGCCCTGTCCCTGCTGGCCCGCCGCCACGACGTGGTGGCGGTCAAGATCACGGACCCGGCGGATTACGCGTTTCCGAGCGCCGGAGTGGTGGAGCTGGAGGACCCGGAGTCCGGCCAGACCGTGCTGGCCAACGCCCTCTCCCCGTCGTTCCGGGAAGCCTAC
>JAFGFV010000265.1 GCA_016930895.1 Spirochaetales bacterium
CGCTTGTCAGATCGGAACCTCTGCCGGATATCGGTGACTAGCCGTAGAAGGCGGCGCTCATGAAGGTGACCAGCGAGTCGGTAGCCTCCTCCACCGCCTGCTGGTAGCACAGCAGACGTCCGGGGCGGGCGGGCGGGTCCCCGTTGCCGGTAGCCTGGAGGAGCCGCAGCAGGGAGTAGATGGCCGGAACCCCGCAGACGTTGCGTCGATCGCGCTCTTCCTGGATCAGGCGGAAAAAGCCCTCGGCGTCTCCGGCCAGGACCCTGTCGATCATGCGCCGGTCCTCTGCCTCGGCCCGCTCGAGCGCCGACGGACTCAGGGTCAACTCCTGCCCGAAGCGGCGCCCCAGGTGGCTCAGGTCCACCGCCGCGATGCAGCAGGCCGATGGGCCGCGCTCCCCCAGGATTTCCGCGAGGGCCTCCAGGAACTCCTTGACCTCCGCCTCGTCCTCGGGCAAGCCGGAAACGGACGCCTTTTCGAAGCCGCCGCAGAGGATCGGAACCAGTCGAACGGCCTTTCGACCGCCGTAGAGGTACTGCAGGAAGAGCGCCTGGAACTCCACCGAGTGCTCGGTGCGGTGCACGAACTCGTCCTCGCGGAAGTCTCCCCGAAGCCTCCGCTCCAGGTTCTCGCTGAACTCCCGGTCCAACGGCAGGGTCCCGAGAGGAGTCTCGAAGTCCTTGCCGCACAGGGCGAATCGCCGCCTCATGGGGACGTGAGCGATGCCGAGGACCACGAAGGTCTCGGCTTCTCCTGCCCGCTCCAGCTCGCCGTAGCCGGCGGCGTAACAGTGCCCGCCGCGTCGCGGGTCGATGTGGGGGGCGATGAGGCCGCGCAGAGCTCCCGATGGATTCGTGGGCGAGGGAGCTGCAGGGGAATCCAGGCCGGGGGACTCCGCCGGGCGGGCAAGGAGCGCCTGGAGCTCTCCCCGCAGCTCTCCAGGCTCCGCGGGATAGGCGGACCCGGCATGGCTGGCTGGACGCGCCGGGGCTTGCCGGAACTCCTCGACCGTGCGCTCGCGGGCCTCTCGGAAGCGCTCGCTGTCCAGAAACAGGCAGCCGTCCAGCTGGGCGACGATCTGCTCGACCTTCTCGCTCGGCAGGATGGTGCCGAAGCGTCGGGAAAACTCGTACTGAACATCGCGAATCGTGTGCCTGCCGTCGAACAGGGAGACTACGAACAGCGCCTCCTGGGGGAGAAACACCAGTTGGTCGGAGAAGCCCTGGGGATCCCGCAGACAAACCAGCCCGTCTTGCGTGGCGATCGCCTCGACGGGTCTCAGCTTCGGGTTTTGCATGGTCGGCAGCGCATCCTGGTCCGGATACTAACCTGCCTTCCGGATGCCCGCAACCCCGCGCCCGTGCCGGACGGTCTGGAGGCCGTGCCGGAAGAGCCGGACCGTTCAACCGAATACGCGCTTGCGGATCCACTCCGAGCTCTTGACGGCATCCCCCCGCTTCAAGAGCTCACGAATTTCGCCCATGGACCTCTCGTCGAGCAGTCGCTCCAGGGCCTTGAGGAACTCTACGCTCTCGCGCAGGGCCCCCTGAGCGTCCTCACGATAGGGATACTGGTCCATCGAGTACCACCCCTGATAGCCTGTCTCCCGCAGCCAAAACAGCAGCTCAAGGTACTCGACCAGGTGCACCGAGCCGACGATCATGTCATCATCCCAGGAGCGGTAGTTGTCGTTAAAGTGCATGTGAAAGAGCTTGTTGCCGTTCATCTGCAGCAATACGGCCGCCTCGGCTACGTTTTCGCCAGCCACGAACGAGTGCCCTGTGTCGATAGTGACTCCCACGTTCTCGGTGCCGATCCGTTGCGCCACGAGCAGGGTATCGGCGGCGCGGGCAAGATAGGAGTGAGTCCGAGGCTCTTTGGGCTTGTACTCGAGGGAGAAGCGGATATCCGGATACTCCCTGCACAGAGAGCCTATTCCTTCTTCGATCCACAGCCGCTCCTGGCGGAAATCCGCCTGCAGCGGATAGTCGTAGCCGTCCTGTCCGGGCCAGAGGTTGATTAGGGGACAGCCAAGCGTACGCGCAGCTTCGGCCATGCGGGCCGTCTCCTCCACCGCCTGCCGCCGCACTCCCGGGTCTCGGGCAGCAAGCGCGCCGTATCCCCAGCGTTTTTCCGCGAAATGGTCCGGAATAATGGATACGCATTTGAGAGCATGCTTGGCAAGCAGTTCTCCCATTTCCTGCACGTTCTGAGCAGTGATGTCCCAATTGCCCACCAGCTCGACTCCCTCGACCGCCTCGATGGCCGCAGCCTGCTCGAGCATCTTCTGCTTGGACGGCTGGTCCTTGTAACCCGATGACAGAAAACGGTCACAGGTATTGCCCAGGTTCCCGAGGATAATGGCGTACTTCATGGTTGTACCTCCCGTACATTTGAACCGCCGGTACTCATGCGCGTGCTCGCCTCAACGCTATCGCTGCGCCAGCCACGCAAAGGCGTTACGCCACAGGATTCCGTACCCGTTCCAGGTTGTGAACTCCTGGGGGCACCAGTGGGGGCCGATGTCCGACGCCCATGCAAGCACGCGCCCTCGGCCTCTTTCAGCCACCGCCAGAAGCGGATAACCTCCCGCGGTCGCGAGGAGCGTGGCGTCCTCCTTGAGCACCACCTCGTTCAGGCCGAGAAGCGCCGGCCAGGGCCCCTGGAGGCCCTTCAGGATCGGGTGATCCGCCGCCACGTTGGGTTCGAGCCCCTCCGGGGCTTCCACTCGGTCATCGAAGGTGTGAATTCGCACCGGGAGCAGCTCCTCGATGGGAGTGCGGTAATACTTGGCCGCTCCGTAGATGCCGGCGAACGAGTAGTAGCCCCCGCACATGGCAAGCGCGCCGCCCTCCTCCTCGACCCAATTCTTCAGGAGCCGGAGGCGGTTGGGCATGGGCTTACCCCCGGTCCAGGTGTCCGGGTGGAGGAGAAGGGAATTGGCGCCGATGTCGCTGAGGATGATGACGTCGTACTCCCCGAGGCGGTCGAGATCCAGGGGAAAACCCTCGGGCACCAGGTGGCCGGGCAGGTGCACGAGCTCGACCCCGCTACCCTCCAGGGCCCCCTGCAGATTGCGGATCCCGGTCTCGTAGGCAGTGCTCGAGAAAAAGTCCCAGCCCTTGTTGTGCGTGGTCGCCGAGACCCAGGACTCCCCGGCCAGAAGCGCCCTGATGGGGCGCCGCCGCCCAGCGGTCTCGTTCCGACCGGCAGCGCGCTCAC
>JAFGFV010000266.1 GCA_016930895.1 Spirochaetales bacterium
ATCCGCCAGCCCTGGGACAGGGTGCCGACCCCCCGCTCCAGCTCCGAACGGGCGAAGCCCAACCCCGCCAGCACCCGCTCGATGGTCTCCGCCCGGCGCGCGTAGCCGCTGGCCGCCAGGGCCTCCTCGCGCTCCGCCAGCCGGGCCAGGAGGCGGTCGATCTCGTCGGAGCGCAGTCCCGGCCCGGCCAGCTCGTGGCGCAGCCCAACGATCTGCTCTTCGATCGCCCGGCCGGGGGCAAAGGCCTTCTCCACCTCCTCCAGGACCGAGGCGCCCTCGTCCAGGGCGACGGGGGAGCCCTGCAGCCCCGACTGCGGCAGGTACGACAGGCGGGTGTCCTTCTCCACCACGAGCGTTCCGCCGTCGGGGGGAAGCTCGCCGCTCATGATCCTCATGAGGGTGGACTTGCCGCTGCCGTTGGCCCCGGTCAGGGCCACCTTCCTGCCCTTCTGCAGGGTAAAATTGACGCGCTCGAAGAGGGTCCTGACTCCGAAGGCGAGGCTCACCTCGGAGAGGAAGACCGAAGGCATCAGGAACCGCCGAAGCTGAAGTAGATCACGAGCGGAGTCACGTCCGGGCGGACTACCTCCTGGTCCTCGATGTTGCCGGGGCGCAGGGACTCGAAGCGCACCCCGAGCGGATCGAAGCGGTACAGGAAGCTCGAATCCTCCCGGGGTGGGTACTCCCGGAAGCGGAAGGCGATCACCCCGTCGTAGCGCTCCGCCAGCTGCGGAGACAGCCAGTAGGGAAAGTCCACGGAGCCCGTGCCGGCCACGGGCCTGCTGAACACCAGCTCCTGGAGGGGCCCGAAGTCCTTCCACACGAAACGCATCTCATCCTGGAGGGTGATGCTGCCGTAGGCCGTGCTGCTCAGGATCCTTCCCCGGGACACGAAGCCTTGGTAGAGCTCCTGGCGGCGTTCCTGCTCGGCCGCGATGATCGCCTCGATGTCCCCCGCGAAGGCCACGTACACGGTGCTCACCACCTGGTCGTTGCGGGTGTAGCTGAGCACCAGGCGCGTCAGGCTCTGCAGGTGGGCGCGCAGCTCGGCCCGATCCTCGGCGCCCACGAACACATAGCGGTTGGGGCCCACGTTCTCGATGGCGTTGTATTCGAACTGCTGCCGGCTGCGGTCGGTGACCATGGCCACCGTCTTGGCGCTGTCGTCGACGAACAGCCCGATCTCCGGGGTGAAGCGAACCAGGTCCACCCGCCCCTTGTCGGCCATCTCCTGAAAATACTCCGGACGCCACGGGGTGGACACCAGGGTCTCCAGCACCGGGTCCCGCGCCCGCAGGCGCTCCGCCTCCTCCTTGGGGTCCCCCGCGGGGGAGAACACGGGCAGGTAGGCCCCGAAGCAGTACCCCCGCGTCCCGTCCTCGGTCAGGACCTCATACCAGTAGTCCAGATAGCCGGCTACCTGGACCTCCTCTTCTCCCCGGGACAGGACCTTGACCAGCTCTCCCGCCCGCAGCTTGTACAGCCGACGGGCTTCCGGCTCCGGCTGTTCCCGGATCGGCAGCCCGTCCCGCTCCGAGTAGCCGTACACCCCCTGGAACTCCGCGTAGATCTCCGCCGCCGCCAGGGCCTCCTCTCGCGAGGGGAACAGGCGCATGCGCCACATCGGGAGCTCCTGCAGCTCCCGTGAGCCCTCCGGGCGAACCACGTAGGTCTCCTGGATCGAGGACTCCTGGACCACCCGCAGAACCTCCCCGGTTTGGAAGGCGCTCTCAGGGTCCGCCCACAACAGGAGCCCGTAGCCGATCCCGCGGCTGCCGCAGGCCGCCAGGCAGAAGGCGGCCGCAGCTGTCGCCGCGAGGACCGCCGTCCTCAGCGCGACGGCCGCGCCCGGGCGACCGCGGCGCCTGGCCGGCAGCACAGGAGCGCAGGTGGTTGGCCGATAGAGGACTTGCCGTCTCATACAGGGCGATAGGATAGATCGGAACTCCGACCCGCGTCAACGCGGCGCGGGGACCTGCGGGGGATCCACGACGATCAGGATTCGGCCCTCCTGGAGCATCTTCCGGTTAGCCTCCAGGGACAGCAGCTGGCGCACCGCCTCCCCGGAAAGCAGCAGGTCCGTGGAGTTCTTGCCGAACACCCCGCGGGCTACGGTCCGCAGGGGAAAGTTCCCCACCCGCTCGAGGTCTGCCGCCCGGTCCTCGGAGTAGCGGTACGCGGCCAGCCCCCACCGCCGCAAGGCGTCGGGGCTGCACATGTCCGCCGACAGCACGAGGTTCAGCTGCTCGTCGAACAGCCTGGGAAAGAAGGCCGGGCGGACCTGCTCGCGGGTCTCTTTGCCGTGGGCAGGGAGCTCGCCGGTCGCATAGATCACCAGCCCGCTGAAGGGCCGCGAAGGCACGAACCCCAGGACCGGCTGCAGCGGGAAGGGACGGCCGTGGGAGACGAACGGGCTGGCCAGGCCCGCGGGACCGTAGAACGGCAGCCGGTAGCGGATGCGCACCTCCCCCAGGTCCCTGGACAGGCTGGCCGACTCCTCCACCGCGCCGGCGGCGGCGGCCGTGCTCAAGGCCTGGAAGAGCTCCTCGTCCTCCTCGATGCGCTCCCCTACCGTGTAAAAGGAATCCAGGGGGGTCGCCAGGAGTGCCTGGACCGCCAGCTCGGGCAGCAGCCGCTCCACCCGCCGCTGGGTGCGGTAGCGCAGGTCCGGACGCACCTCGGCGGGGTCCACCGGGGTCCGGGTCTCCAGGACCAGGACGCCCCGCTCCCAATCCGGCGTGCCTTCCCACGAGAATGACCCGTCCTGGCCGAAGGCGCTGACGGGGCACTGGAGCGCCGCCAGCCGCAAGAGCACAACCAGCACGGTGCAGGCCGCCGCCTTCCTCATCCGCCGCTCCCTTCCCGGTACCCGTCGATCCCCGGAACCTCGCTCCGCTCGGTCTCTGCCGCCGGACTGCCGCCTGCCGAGGCGTCCGTGGCCGGCACCTTCAGAGTTTCTCCCGGCCGCAGCAGCTCGTCAAGGCCGCGCCCGTTGGCCGCCGCCAGCAGCTCCGGGGTGGTCCCGTATCGCCGGGAGATGGCCCACAGGGTGTCACCCCCCTGCACCGTGTATCGCCCGGTGTAAGCGAGCACCGGTACGGCCCGGGGCGCGGGGGGCTCGCGGACCACGTTCCCCACGACCGGGACCTTGAGCAACCCGCCGACGCGAATCCGCCTGGGGTCCACCCCCGGGTTTGCCGACTGGATCAGCTCCACGGCCACCCCGTAGTGCCGGGACAGCCCGTAGTAGGTATCTCCGGAGACCACCGTGTGGAGCTGATAGCGCAGCAGCTCGATCTCAGGATCCCTCAGCACTGCCCGCACCCGCCCCTCGGCCTCGGCAGGCACCTTGAGAGCGTAGCCGTGGGCCGGCGGGGGGGTGATCCCGAAGCACAGCTCCGCGTTGGCAGCGACGAGCAGCTCCTCCGGCAAGGCGCACGCCCGGGCGAGCAGGGCCAGCTCCACCGAGCGGTCCAGCTCCACCCGCACCCACCGGGGGGAGCTCCCCGCGGTCGCCGGCGCGGAGGGCAATCCGTGGCGTCCGGGGTAGGCGCAGATCTGCACCAGGGCGTAGAACTTGGGCACGTACTCCGCCGTTTCCCGGGGGAGCAACCCCCTTTCGCGCAGCTCCCAGAAGTCCCAGCTGCCTCCCGCCCGCATCGCCCGGGTCAGGCAGCCCGCCCCGCAGTTGTAGGCCGCCAGGGCCAGGGGCCAGCTTCCGAAACGCTGGTAGTTCTCCTGCAGCTTCCGCAGCGCCCCCTCGGTGGCCGCCCAGAAGTCCCTGCGCTCGTCGAGCCAGAGATTGCGCCGCAGGCCCAGGGGGGCGGAGGTGTTGGTCATGATCTGCCAGATCCCGGCGGCCCCGGAACGAGACACGGCGCGGGCGCGGTAATGGGATTCCAGCACGGGCAGGAACAGCAGCTCCTGGGGCAATCCGCGCTCCTGCAGGCGCGCCGCGATGTGGCGGCGGTATGGATGGGCCCGGGCCAGGGCGACGGACAGCTCCGCGGCCCGCTGCGGGGCGTAGCGCGCCTGCCACTGTCGGACCGACGGGTGGTCGGGGACCTGGAGGCCGAACTCGGCGGGGGAGGAGCGGGTGTGCCGAGCCGCCCCGGCAGTCGGCTCCACGCCGGGCCCGCGCGGGAGGGACAGCGGCGCCTCGGACCGCTGCGCCGCGACCCGCCGCGCGGCCTCCGGGCCAAGGTCGGGCTGTGCGCCGGCTTCGGCCTCGGCGCCGAGTCTCGGGACGATCACCAACAGCAAGAGCAGGAACGGGAACAGCGCTAGAGTTTTACGCCCAGGTAGATACCGGCCCATTCCCATCGTCCGTTGATTTCCGGGTCCGGCTCGAAGTCCACCTTCCGGAAGTACAGGTACCACGTGGGGATCCGGTACGACCAGCGGGTGGTCCGCAGGAAGGCCTCGCCGGCGTTGGAATCGATGTCCAATGTATCATCGGCCTGAACGCGGGAGGATTGAAGGAAGGCGCCGATGTCGAACACCAGGGAGACGCTCTCGTCGGACTCGTGTTGGGTCCACGACATGGTGAAGAAGTTGGTCTTGGCCCGGTAGCGCAGGAGCCGACGCGCGTTGCGGGTGCGGATGGATTCCCGGATCTCCGCCACCAGCTGATCCAGGTTTTCCACGGTCCAGCTCTTGTCCGAGTAGTAGAAGTCGACCTTCTCCCGGATCTTCGAGTGAGCCCTCGGGAACCCCGGGATCTCGGTCTCCGGATACTTGAGGAACCTCTGGTACACCCGGATGGCCTGCTCCCATTCTCCCACTTGCTCGTACGCCTGGGCGAGAAAGTAATTGGTGGCCCCCAGGTCGATCGAGTCCCCGAACCGCGAGATCAACTCCTTGTAGTACTGGATCCGGCTCTTGGGCTCGCGGACCAGGTTCAGCAGCTCCTGCAGGCAC
>JAFGFV010000267.1 GCA_016930895.1 Spirochaetales bacterium
ACCTTGGGCCTGGGCCTGGAGCCTGGAGACGAAGGGAGCGAAGACCTGCTCTCGGGGGGATTCACTCCCGGGGGTCAGAGTCTCCTGCGCGGAGACAAGGACCGCGGCGCCAGGCTGCAGCAGCAGCAACAGCAGCAGCGGCAAGCGCAGCGCCATCCGGAGCCTGGTGCGGGAGGACAGGCGGGCGCTTCTGTCCATACACGTTACTCATCGGAACCGCGGTTTGTTCATTTGACACAAAATAGGGAAATCTTTACACTTGGGCAAGATGTTCGTAGCCATCGCCTGTGATCTCGGGAGCGAGGACCACAGCCAGAGCGTCGACCGGGTGCTGGTCCAATACGGCCTCAAGCGGGTCCAGGAGCGCCTCTACGAGTCCGTTACCCTCAGCCCGGAAGCGCTGCCGAGGCTCAAGAAAGAGCTGGACCGGGTGACGGACGGCTATGACGCCCTGCGCATCTATCAGTACCCGCTGGAGGGAGGGCTCGTGGTCTCCTCTCTCAAGGAAAAGAAGTGGCGGAAGACGATCGTGAGCTCCAAGAGCGCGGAGAGGTAGCCGCGGCCGGTCAACGGGGCGGGTACGGAGGGGTTGAGGGATGCTGGAAGAGTTGAGTAGCGAAATCGAGTCTCTGGCGGAACAGATCGAAGAGTCGTGGAGGCATCTTTGACCCGGAGCCGCTGGGGAGGCAAATCGAGAAGCTCGAAGCCAAGACCGCAGAGCCGGGCTTCTGGCAGGACCGGGAGAAGGCGGAAGCGACGCTGACCCTGCTCAAGCGCCTGACGCGGCAGCTCGAGCCCTGGCAGGAGCTGCGCCGGAAGTTCACGGACCTCCGGGAGTTGTTCGAGCTGGCGGGAGAGGAAGGGGACCAGTCCCTGGAGCCGGAGATCCGCAAGGGCCTGAACGATCTCCAAGAAACGTATGGCGCCCTCAGGGTCCGGCAGCTCATGAGCGAGGAGAACGACCTGCTGCCGGCCTTCTTGACCATCCATTCCGGGGCCGGCGGCACGGAGGCCTGCGATTGGGTGAGCATGCTTCTGCGCATGTACACCCGCTGGGCGGAGCTGCACGGCTTTTCCGTCGAGATCATCGATCTTCTCGAGGTGGAGGGAGGGATTAAGTCAGTCACCCTGGAGATCACCGGCGAGTACGCCTTTGGCCTGCTCAAGGGCGAGTCGGGGATTCACAGGCTGGTGCGGATTTCACCGTTCGACGCCTCCCGCCGGCGGCACACTTCCTTCGCATCGGTGTTCGCCTCTCCGGTCATCGAGGACGATATCGTGGTGGAGATCAAGCCCGACGAGCTGCGCATCGATACGTACCGCTCCAGCGGGGCCGGCGGTCAGCACGTCAACAAGACGGACTCTGCGGTGCGCATCACCCACCTGCCGACGGGGATCGTGGTCCAGTGCCAGAACGAGCGCAGCCAGCACAAGAACAAGGCCACCGCCATGAAGGTGCTGCGCTCGCGCCTCTACGAGCTGTACCAGGCGGAGCAGGAATCTCAGCGGGAAAAAAACGAACCGGAGAAAAAGGAGATCGCCTGGGGTAACCAGATCCGCTCCTACGTGTTCCAGCCGTACACGATGGTGAAGGACCACCGGACCAAGCACGAAACGGGGAACGTCCAGGCGGTCATGGACGGAGACATCGAACCGTTCATCGAGAGCTACTTGCTGATGGCCTCCCAGGGAAGGAAACAATGGGTATCGACATCCTGATCGTGGACGACCTGACATTCATCAAGATGGTGCTGCGCGACCTGGTGGAGAAGGCGGGGTTCCGGGTGGTGGGCGAGGCCTCGGACGGCCTGGAGGCTCTGGAGCAGTTCCAGGCCAAGCGTCCCGACGTGGTACTCCTGGACATCACCATGCCCAAGATGGACGGGCTGTCCACCCTCAAGAAGATGCTCGAGATCGATCCCAAGGCGAACATCATCATGTGCTCGGCCCTGGGACAGCAGCAGCTGATCGTCCAGGCCATCCAGCTGGGTGCCAAGGACTTCATCGTCAAGCCCTTCCGTCCCGAACGGGTGATATCGTCCATCAAGAAGAGCCTGAACATCGAATGAGAGCCGCCGCCCTGCTGCCGGTCCTGCTGCTCGTCCAGGGCCTGGGCCTGAATGCGCAGGCGGCGGGCGCCGATGCCGAAGCCCGGGAGGTCCCTCCGGAGTTCATGCCGACGGACTCCGAAGAGCACTGGACCGTGGCCATAGCACGTTTCCAGGGGGTGGACCTGAGCCGGGGGAACCTCTACTTGACGCACAGCCTCCCGCTGCTGCTGCGGGAGAGCATTTCGGATATCCGCAGCCACTTCTTCGCCGCCGAGGAGCGCCTGGGGTACCAGCAGTGGATCGTGAGACAGGAACAGCGCCGGCTGGGGCAGGCCCTCCAGGACCTGCGCAAGCAGAGGGACGAGCTGTTCTTCCAGGAGCTGACGACGTCCGAGCGAGCCGAGAGGCTCGCCCAGTACGACGGGCAGATTGCGGAGTTGGTGGAGCGCATCAATCTGGTCCGGAGCGTGGATCCCGCGCGGGTGGATTTCCCCGAAAGCAAGCCCATTCGGCTCTACGAGCCCGGGGCGGCGGGCAGCGACGAGGCGCGCGGGGCCGGGAGCCGTGACGCTTTCACGCTGATCGACACGCCGGTGCTCTCCCCGCTCAAGATGGCCCGGGAGAAGGGGGTGAACCTGCTGGTCTGGGGAACCCTGGAGGAGATCCAGGGGTATCTGTACCTCGAGGTTCGGGCTCTGGACGCCAATCTGGGACGGGAGGTCTTCTACTACAGCGACGCTGCGGCGCCGGAGGAGCTTCACGGTGGGCTCGCGGGGGCGGCTGCCGACCTGTCGCGGGTTCTGTGGGGCCGCGATTGGGCTGCTCTGTCCGTCGACGCGGTCCCGGCCGGGGCAGAGGTCTACGTGGAGGGCGCGTACATGGGACGGGCCCCGGTGCGCGTAGAGTACTTGGTGCCGGGTCCGGTGGAGGTGCGGGTGCGGGCCTCGGGCCATCGCAGCGAGACCCTGAGGCTGGAGTTGCCGCCCTACACCGAGACCCGGGAGCGGATCGTGCTCGAGGAGCGGGCACCCGATCCCCTGGGGATCGCGTCGGAGCCGGCGGGGGCTTCCGTCTACGACGGCTCGACATGGCTGGGCACTACCCCCCTCTCGGTCCAGCACCCCCGAGCCCCCAGCCGGGTGGTCCTCCGGCTGGAAGGCTACCCGGAGAGGATCGTGTACCTGACTCCGGACACCGACGCTGCGGTGTCCGTGAGCTTCTCTCTCGCGGAGTCGGACCCGAAGGAGCTGCAGACCCGGCGGAGAAACGCCTTTTACACCTCTTTCGGCATCTTCGCGCTCTCCGTACCTCTGCCGGCATACTTCTGGGGCGCCGCGAGCGACTCCGCGGCAGCCTACCAGCTGGCGGCGGGCTCCGGCAACCTGACGGAGGCCTTTCGCCTGGCGGAGCAGGTCGACGGGTACTGGAACGCCTACGCGGTGACCCTCGGGGTGAGCGGGGCGCTGCTGGTGAACGCGGTGATTCACCTGGTGCGCTACATGATCGTCGCGGACAGGCGGGGATAGGCTCCGCGGCGGAAAGGACGGGCAGTTGAAGGGAAGCGGTTTCGGGGGCCGCCTGCGGACCCTGTTTCGACGCCCCGGAAGGAACGAAGAGTTCTTCGAGGAGCTGGAAGACACTCTGGTCGA
Source organism: Spirochaetales bacterium (assembly GCA_016930895.1). The sequence continues at coordinate 3,701 of JAFGFV010000267.1, forward strand.
GGGCGATATCGGTCCCGCCGCGGCGCAGGAAATCATCGCCGCCCTGCGCGCGGACAGGCGGCTCGAAGGTGAGGAGGAGTTGATGACGGCGCTGCGCCGCCTGCTGGCCGGGTACGTGAGGGCGGAGAGGCTGACGCTCGAGGAACCCGGTCCGAACGTGTTCCTGGTGCTGGGCGTCAATGGCGTGGGCAAGACCACGACGATCGCCAAGCTCGCCGAGCACTACCGCGCAAGCTCGGGTACGCGGGTGCTCCTGGCCGCCGGGGACACCTTCCGCGCGGCGGCCATCGACCAGCTGGTGGTGTGGGGGCAGCGCCTCGGGGTCCCGGTGGTTCACCAGCAGCCCGGCGCCGATCCGGCCGCAGTCCTCTTCGACGCCATCGCCAGCGGGCGCTCCCGCGGCTGCGATTTGGTCCTGGCGGACACTGCCGGGCGGCTCCACAACAAGGCCCATCTGGTAGGCGAGCTGGCCAAGATCGACAGGGTGGTGCGCAGCCGCCTCCAGGAGGGGAGCTACCGCAAGCTGTTGGTCATCGACGCCACGACGGGACAGAACGCCTTGCGGCAGGCCGAGGTCTTTCACGAGGCGGTCGGCGTGGATTCCGTGATCCTGGCCAAGTACGATTCCACCGGCAGGGGCGGGATCGTGATTCCGATCTGCAGGCAGCTGTCGCTTCCGTTCTCGTTCGTGGGTACCGGCGAGAAGCTCAGCGATCTGGCCGTGTTCGACACCGACGCGTTCCTCGACAACCTGCTGGCCCGCGAATGAGCCCGCGTCCCCTTGCCCTGACACTGTGGTTTGCCGCCTGGGGCCTGTTCGCCCTGCCTGGGCCGGCGCCCTTGACGGCGCAGGAACCCGAAGCGGGCCGATACTACCTGTCCAATGAGCTGGGCATGGCGCTGGAGGAGATCGGGTGGTACCGCCGGGACGAGGCGGAGTTCGTCCTGGTGCTCCGGGAGCAGCCCGACGGCGAGGTACGGACCCTCCTGAGGGGGGGAGAGGAGGTAAGGCGCTGGGAGCGGGAGGGACGGGAGGAGCGGATCTACGAGCAGGGTGAGCTCTCCGAGAAGACGCTCCTGGAGGCACAGGGAAGACGCGCGGAGCTGTGGGAGTACGAGGGCGGGGTGCTGGTCCGGCGCACCGAGTACACCTATTCCCCGGCCGGCCGGATCAGTGCCCGGGCGTATGACGGGGAGGGCAGGCTCCTGTTCACGGACACGGCCCTGCTCTCCCGGGACCGGGCCCTGCGGGAGGTGCGCAGGGACCCGGGCCAACGCGATCCCTCCCGCCTAGCCCTGTCCATGGCCGGCGACCGCCTGGTGGAGGAGCGGATCGGGGGTGCCGGGCAGACGATGATCAGGCGCTACGACCTCCAGGGCCGAGTGTTCGAACGCGAGCGCTGGTTGGGGGCGCGGCTGGCGGAACGGGAGACTCTCTTCTACTCCGGCAACGACGAGACCCCCGTGCGGAGCACGCTGGTCGACTACGTTTCGGGGAGCACGACGGAGCGGAGCTACGACGGGAACGGCAACCTGCAAGAGATCGCGGTCGAACGGGACGGGAGAGTGGTGGAACAGACCCGCTACGAGCGGGACTCCGAGGGCCGCGCCGTCCTGGCCGTGCGCCGAGGGCCGCTGGGGCTGGAGCAGTGGCGATACGAGTACGACGAGGAAGGGCAGCTCGCGCGGGAGGAGCATCGCCTGCGGGGCTCTGTGCAGCGGGTCACCGCATACCAGGGGGGCGAGCGGAGTTTCGAGGAGCTGTACCGGGACGGGGCGCCGTTCATGAGAATCGTGTATCGCGACGGGGAGAAGGTGCGGGAGGAGTTCCTCAAGGACGGCGCCGTGGTGCGGACACGGGAGCTTCGGTGAAGCCGCTGAATCGGCGCTTCGTTACGCAGGTGGCGCTGCGGTACTTTCGCGCCAGGCGCCGTTCCGGCGCCGCCTCCACCGCCCTGTCCATCCTCGGGGTGAGCGTGGGGGTCATGACCCTGACCGCGGTGCTCGGAGTCATGAACGGCTTTCAGCTGGGCTTCATCGAAAGCATCCTCGAGATCAGCTCCTACCACCTGCAGATCGAAGGGCTCGGCGATCCGGAGCCGCTGCTCTATGGGCTGACGGAGCTGCGGGGCGTGGAGGCGGTGGTCCCCTTCAGCGAAGAGCAGGTCATCCTGGAGGGCGGGGTCTACGACGACCAGCGCGGCTGCCTGCTGCGGCGGGTCCCCGAGGCAGTCGCCTCTCTGGACGCGGGCTTCCGGGAACGCCTGCAGATCGTGGACGGGCGCTTCGACCTGAGCCAGCACCGCGGGATCGTCCTCGGCGCGGAGCTGGCGCGGCATCTCGGGGTGGCGCCGGGGGACAGCGTGAGCGTCGTATCCCTGGCCGGGGGCTCCTTCGCCTCCATGGAGCCGGAGAGGCGCTCCTATCTCGTGACCGGCTTGTTCAGGAGCGGCTACTATGACTTCGATCTCGGCTGGGCGTTCGCCTCTCTGGAGGACGCCCGAGCCGAGGCGGCTAACCGAGCCGAGGCGGCTGCCGGCGGGCCGGGCCCGGGCGCAGGGGCGCAGGGCAGTGCCGGCGGCGGGGCCGGTGGGACTGGACCGGGGCCCGAGTGCAGGGTGGGGATCAAGATCCGCAACCGCTTCCGGGACCAGGAAGCCCTCGCCGCGGTGCGGGCCTTGGTGGGAGAGCGGGGATGCAAGGTGTCCAGCTGGCGGGAGTTCAACCGGGCCTTCTTCGGGGCGCTGCGGACCGAGAAGATCATGATGATGGTCCTGGTCGGGCTGATCTTCGTGGTCGTGGGCTTCAACATCTACCACAGCCTGCGCCGTGCGGTCCGGGAGCGCTACGAGGATATCGGGGTCCTCAAGGCGCTCGGGGCCTCGGACATGGCGGTGCAGTACGTGTTCGTGATCGAGGGGCTGCTGATCGGCCTGGCCGGCGGCGGGATCGGCCTGCTCCTCGGGCTTCTGGTTGCCGTGAATATCGACTGGGTGTTCGCCGCGGCGGAGCGGATCGTGAACCTCGCGGCTGCCCTGCTGGCCAGGTTGGCCGCGCCCCTGTCGGGAATGGGAGCCGAGCCCTTCTCCCTGTTCTCGCCGGCCTATTTCTACATCAACGAGATACCGAGCCGGGTGCTGTTCCACGAAACCCTGCTGATCGTGCTGTTCGCGATCGGTTCCTGCACCGTGGCCGCCCTGTTTGCCTCGGCCCGCGTCGGCGCAGTGCGGCCTGCGGAGGTCCTGCGTTATGAGTGAGACTGCCGGTGCGCCCGCCGCCCGGCCGGGGGGGCCGGGACCGGAGTCCTGCATCCTCGAGGTCCGGGAGGTCCGCAAGGTGTTTCGGACCGGTTCGGAGGAGCTGACCGTCCTGGCCGGCGTGAGCTTCCGCGTGGCAGCCGGATCCACGATCGTGATCACCGGCGAGAGCGGCTCCGGCAAGTCCACCCTGCTGCAGCTGGTAGGAGGGTTGGACGCGGTGAGCGGTGGGAGCATCCTGTTTCGGGGACAGGACATCACTCGCAGCAGCGAGACCCAGCTCATGGAGTTCCGCAACCGCACCTTGGGATTCATCTTCCAGTTCCACTACTTGCTCAAGGACTTCACGGCCCTCGAGAACGTGGCCATGCCGGCGGCCATCGCCGGCTATCCCCGGGCCTCGGCGCTGGAGAGGGCGCGGGGGCTCCTGGCCCGGGTGGGACTGGAGGCGAGGGCGGAGCACTTTCCCGTGGAGCTTTCCGGAGGGGAGCGGCAGCGGGTGGCGGTGGCGCGGGCCCTGATGAACGATCCGGAGCTGATCCTGGCCGACGAGCCCACCGGAAGCCTGGACGAGCGCAACTCCGAAGCGGTGCAGGAGCTGCTGTTCGGCCTCGTCGCAGACTACCGCAAGACCATGATCCTGGTGACCCACGCCGCGGAGCTTTCCGGCAGGGGGGACGCGCACTACCTGCTCGAGCACGGGAGACTGCGACCCCGATGAAGCTGCCCCTGGCCGTGCATCTGGGTCTGCGCAACCTGATGGGCAAGCGCGGCAGGATCTCCCCGAACCTGCTGGGCTCCGTGCTCGGCATCGGGCTGTCCCTGATCCCGCTCCTGGTCGTGCTGGAGGTGGCCGACGGGATGATCGAGGGGATCACCCGCCGCTACCTGGAGGTGGGGACCTATCACGCCCAGGTGATCCTTCCTGAGGCCGAGTCGGCGGAAGGCCTGGTTGGGCTGGCCGAAACCCTGCGGCTGCTCCCGGAGGTGACCCAGGTGATCCCGGAGCAGCAGGGAATCGGGTTGCTCTACACCCCCGAGGAGCGCACCGCCGTGACCATCCGCGCGGTGCCGGCGGAGCTGTACCGTCAAGACGAGGACTTCCGCAGGTACTTCCAACTCAGTGCCGGGAGCTTCGACCTGGACAGCCCGGGGGCGATCCTGCTGGGGCGGGAGGTGGCCGGACGCCTGGGAGCAGGGGTGGGCGACCCGGTCAAGCTCCTGACCCTGGCTTCCTCCTCCTCGGGCCGGCGCATCCCCCGGGTCGTGACCCTGTCGGTGCAGGGGGTCTTCCATACCGGCTACCAGGAGCTCGACAAGCTCTGGGTGTACGTCCCCGCCGTGACCGGAGAGCGGCTGCTGTCGGCATCCTCGGGCCGGCGTTTCATCGGGCTGAAGGTCAAGGACCCCTTCGACCGGCTGGAACGGCAGCTCCAGGAGATCTCCCGGGTCCTTCCGGCCCATGCCCGGCTGTACAGCTGGTACAGCCTGGAGCGGGCGAACTACCAGTCCTTCCAGACCACCAAGACCCTGCTGGTCTTTATCATGGCCCTGATCGTGGTCGTGGCCACCGTGAACATCTCCTCGGCCCTGGTCATGGTGGTCATCGAGAAGAACCAGGAGATCGCCATCCTGAAGAGCATGGGCATGCCGCCCGGGAAGGTCAGCGGGAGCTTCGTGGTGACCGGGCTGGCCACGGGGCTCTGCGGGGCGGCGATAGGGCTCGCCCTGGGACTCCTGATCTCTCTGAACATCAATTCCGTGATCCACGGGATCGAGGGGGCCCTGAACCTGGCCTACAGGCTGGGCCGCCTGGCGCTGGAACCGCTGCTTGGCGGGGAGCAGCCCCCCGTCGCCCTCAAGTTTTTCGACACGCAGTTCTACCTCGAGGAGATTCCCATCCGGGTCCGCCTGGGCGAGCTGTTCGCCGTGGCCGCCGCCACCGTCGGACTGTCCGCCCTGGCCGCGTATCTGCCCGCCCGGTCCGCCGCCAGGGTGCGGCCGCTGGAGGTTTTGCGAAAGATTTAATTGTTTTCTCTGCTGTTGCCGGGTTGATTTCTGTGGTATTTTTTCTAATATTGATGCGAGGAGACCCGATGCAACCATGAAGTGTGAAATCTGCGGCGCCAGGGAGGCCGTGATCCATATCCAGCAGGTCATCGGCAAGGAGCGCGTGGACCTGCACCTCTGCGAGGAGTGCGCGGTCGAGCGGGGGATCACCAGCACCCAGGACCGCATCGAGCTGTCCATTTCCAACCTGATCAACGGCCTGGTGGAGGTACGGAAGAAGAAGAAGCCCGCCGCCAACCTGGTCTGCCCCGGCTGCGGCTCGGCCTGGGAGGCGGTGAACCGCCGGGAAAAGATGGGCTGCCCTGAGTGCTACACCACGTTCCACCGCGAGATCCGCCAGGCCTTGCGCAGGGCTCTCGGCAAGGCCCAGCACCGGGGCCGGCTGCCCAGGCGCCTGTCCACCTACAAGACCTTTCTCGTCGACATGGTCAAGCTCAAAGAGGGATTGGACGATGCCCTGAAGCGGGAGGACTACGAGAAAGCGGCCCGGCTCCGAGACCGGATCCGCGAGCTGGAGAGCCGGGCGGGAGAGGTGGAGTGAGCTCACTGGGGATGTGGTACAGCAAGCCCGGCTCGGACTTCGACGTGGCGGTCTCGACCCGCATCCGGCTGGCACGCAGCCTCCTGGGGTTCCCCTTTCCGCTGATGATGGGCCGCGAGCAGGAGGAACAGCTGCAGGGCCAGGTGCTGGAGGCCTTCTCCAAACTGAGCGACCCCTTCCAGATCGTCTACCTGGACCGAATTCCCCCGCTGGAGCGCAAGATCCTCCTCGAGCGCAACCTGATCTCGCAGGAGTTTTCGGTGTCGCCCAACAAGCTCCTGCTGGTCAACGGGGACGAGAGCCTGAGCGCCATGGTCAACGAGGAGGACCATCTGCGGCTGGTAGCCATCCGCAGCGGGTTGTGTCTCGAGGAGACCCTGGCGGGGGCCGTGGAGCTGGACAACGGCCTGGAGGAGCACATCCACTACGCGGCCTCCATCGAGTGGGGCTACCTGAACGCGTCGATCCACAACATCGGCACGGGCATGAGGGCCTCAGTGATGCTGCATCTGCCGGCGCTGGTGATGGACGGCAACATCGGATGGGCGCTCAAGCGGACGAGCCAGATGGGCCTGCAGATCAAGGGCTACTGGGGCGACGGGGAGAACTCCCTCGGCGACATGTACCAGGTCTCCAACCAGGTGAGCTTGGGGATGTCGGAAAAGGAGATCGTCGGCGGCCTGGGGGGCGTGGTCGGCGACCTGATCGGCTACGAGCGCAACGCCCGGGAGGAGATGCGGGGAGCGCGGCAGATGGAGTTGGAGGACCGGGTGTTCCGCGCTCTGGGGGTGCTGTCCCACTGTCGGATGGTGTCCTCGAAAGAGGCGATCGGCTTGCTGGGGATGATTCGCTTGGGCATCAGCCTCGGGATCCTGGATAGGCCCTCCCCGGAGGTCGTGACGGCCCTCATGATCCTTTCCCAGAAGGCCCACATCCAAAAAATGCTCGACGCAGCGGATGACGAGGCAGATAATAAATTAGTAGATTATACCCGGGCAAAGCTGATCCGCCGCGCCCTGGAGGAAGGTAATGTTTAAGGGACTCACCCAAAGAGCACAGCGGATTCTGACTGTGCTGGCCCAGGAGGAAGCGAAGCGGTTCCACTCCGACCAGCTTCTGCCTGAGCATATCATCATAGCGTTGCTCAAAGACGGCGAAGGAGTGGGGGTCAAGGCCCTGCAGAAGGCCCGCGTGGACCTCGGGGAAATGCAGCTGGAGCTGGAGCGTTCGGTTCCCATGGGAAAGGGAGGGCTCATCCTGGGCGACGTACCGCCCTCCAAGCGCGGCAAGCGCATCCTGGAGGAATCCGCCGCGGAGGCCCGCAACATGGGCCACGAGTACATCGGCACCGAGCATCTGCTGCTGGCCGCCTCCCAGGAGGAGGGCAGCCCCACGGGGCGGTATCTGGGGCGCTACAACGTCTCGCCCAACATCCTGCGGGAGCTCATCATCCAGATCAACGGGCTGGGCGACCTGGGACAGCAGATGCAGGCCAAAAAGAAGAACCAGCCGCTCGCCCGCAAGAACACCCCGACCCTCGACGAGTTCAGCCGTGACCTGACCAAACTGGCCCGGGAGGAGAAGCTGGACCCGGTGATCGGCCGGCAGACGGAGATCCAGCGGGTCGTGCAGATCCTGGCCCGGCGCACCAAGAACAACCCGGTGCTGATCGGCGAGCCCGGAGTGGGCAAGACGGCCATTGTGGAAGGCCTGGCCCAGCGGATCGTGAGCGGCAACGTGCCCGAGGCTCTTTCCGGAAAGCGGGTCCTGACCCTGGATTTGGCCTCCCTGGTCGCCGGAACCAAGTATCGCGGCGAGTTCGAAGAGCGCCTCAAGAGGGTCATGAAGGAGATCGTGAACGCCTCCAACGTGGTCCTGTTCATCGACGAGCTGCACACCCTCATCGGAGCCGGTGGAGCGGAAGGGGCGATCGACGCCTCCAACATGCTCAAGCCGGCTCTCTCGCGGGGGGAGCTGCAGTGCATCGGTGCCACCACGCTGAACGAGTACCGCAAGTACGTGGAAAAGGACGCCGCCCTCGAGCGGCGTTTCCAGCCGATCTACGTGAAGGAGCCGACGGTCGAGGAGACCGTCGAGATCCTGAAAGGGCTCAAGGACCACTACGGCAGGTTCCATCACGTCACCTACACCTACGAGGCGCTCGAGTCGGCGGCCACCCTGTCCCAGCGCTACATCACCGACCGTTTCCTGCCGGACAAGGCCATCGACCTCCTGGACGAGGCGGGCTCCCGCAAGAAGATCTCGACGAGCGTGCGCCCCAAGGAGCTCGCGGAGATCGAGGGGGAAATCGAGCGCCTGGCCATGGAAAAGAGCAACCTGGTCAACCAGCAGAACTACGAGCAGGCCGCGGCCATCCGGGACGAGGTCAAGCAGCTGCGCACCCGCATGGACGAGGTCAAGCAGGACTGGGAGTCCAATCTCAAGATCGAGGAAACCCTGGTGGACATCGAGGAGATCCAGAACGTGG
>JAFGFV010000268.1 GCA_016930895.1 Spirochaetales bacterium
AGAGACGTTATGCCCAGCTGTTTGTAGCCAAGGTGGCCGTAGTACAAGGCCAGGCCCAGCACCAGCACGCCGAAGACCCGCTCCACCCACACCATCCACGGACCCGGCTTCGGCAGGAACGACAGCCCCGCTCCCGCAAACGGCCACGGCAGGCCCATGCCAAGCCCCAGCAGGAACGGCAGGAGCAAGCCCAGGAACTGCCCGCGCGCGTAGAGATCGCCCGACCAGACCAGCACGGAGATGACAACCGGCGCCACGCACGCACCCGCCAGGAGGGCGGCCAGGGACCCCATGGTCAGCGCCACGAGGAAGGTTCCCCTGCCCGCCGGCCTGGCCGGCCCGAATCTATTCTGCAGGCGGGAGAAATCGATGTGAAACACTCCAAAAAGCGCAAGCCCCAGCGCCGCAAACACCGCCGCGACACCCCAGTTGAACCACGGGGAGGCGTTCAGCGCGCCGAATCGCGCGCCCGTGAGCACCACCACCAGCCCGAGCACCCCGTACGTCAGAGCGATTCCCAGGCCGTAGATCCCGCCGAGGAGAAACCCTTTCGCTTTCGAACCCGCCCTGGCCCCCGCCCCGATAATGGCGATGTTGATCGGGATCATGGGCAGAACGCACGGGGTCAGGTTGAGCGCCAGGCCGCCGATCAGGATCAACAGGACCGACGTCCACACACCTCGCGCGGCGATCCCCCCGGAATCCAGTGTTGTGCGTTCCGGCTCAACGCGACGGGATGCCTCAAGAAACGACAGGAAATCGCCGGCGGTCATGTAGCCCGTCGCCTGAGCCGCTACATGGAACTCCGATGCGGCCTCCTTCCAACTGCTGACACGGTCGCCCGCGCCGGCAACCTGTCCCGTTGCATCCAGCCGCCCTGCCCCCGCCTGCTGTCCCAACCCCGAGCTGAAGGTGCGAGTCTCGGGAAAGAAGCACAGGCTCTCACTGCACCCCTGGTACCGGACTTCAACCGTCAGCGTCCCCTTGAGGCCACTGACGCGGTACCGCGCCGCGAAGTCCGAATTGAAGACCTCTTTCTCCTCCTCGCTGAACTTGTCGAAGATCCTGACAGGGGGCGGAATGTTCAGCGGCGCGATCAGGCCGCCGGACGTTGCGCGCACACTGAACTGATCGGCATAGAGGATGTGCTTCGGCTGGATGCTAAGGGCTACCGACAGGACCGGGCCTTCGTCTTCCTGCACCAAGGCGACAGAGACCGAGAACGGTTCCTCGGCCTCCCCCCCCGCGACGCCGACCGAGGCCAGCCAGATCAACAGCAAGCACAGCGGCCGGCTGAGCCCTGGTACATGCCTGCCCATGGCTTATTCCGCAAGCAGCGGTGCGATATCGTTTCTGAGCTGCGCTTCCGACACATAACCGACGTAGGACTGGCGAATCGCGCCCTTCTTATCGAGCAGGAACTTCGTGGGCACGGCCCGAATCCCGCCGAAGCGTTTCTGGATCGCTTCGTCAGCCAGGCCCAGCGGATAGTTGATTTTGAACCGCGCCACGGCTTCGGCCACTTCATCACGACTGCCCCGGTCCACGGTCATCCCGATCAATGTGAAGCCCCGTGCGTTCAGATCCTGGTGCAGACGCTTCAGGTGGGGCAGTTCCGCCCGGCACGGGGGACACCAAGTCGCCCAGAAATCGAGCAGCACAACCTGCCCCTTGTAGTCCGCGAGGCGGAGCTCTCCCCCGGGCTCGGAAAGGGAGGCCATGGTCACATCGAGAGATGCCTTGAGCGGTTCCTCTCTGCTTTCCGCGGTCGGCGCAACGCCCTCCGGGGGTTTACAGCCGGCCAGCCCCATCAGCATGACGGACGTAATTACCAACATGACCATTCTGCTCATAGTGTCGCCTTCCTTCCCTGCGCCGATCATGGCTATGCGATACCTTACGTGATCCGGCCCCGCTTTCAAGGTGCAAACCGCGTATCTCGCGGCCGCGGCGGGTACAAACTGCTTGCCAATGAATCCGCATTCAACCATAGTCGGAGGACGGAGGGTCGCCCCATAGCAGGCCTTCAAGGGCGCGCCAGGATGAAGGACAGACGCAGACACTCATGGGCACCCGGGTGGCCGTGGGAGCTCGAACTGCTCGCCTTGGTCTTCGTTATCACGGCGATCGCCATCCCCTCGTATCTGCAATATAACCAGCCACCCGTCGAACAGGAACTGTCGCTGATGGCCCGAGCGGAGGCGGCCCGGGCCCCTAATCAGACCACCTGGCAGGACCTGAACCACTTCTTCTGGAGCATTGCCATCATCGGTCTCTACCTGGTCCACCTTGCGATGGCCGGAGCTTCCATTGAGTGGATATCAACCCCTTTCATTCACCTCTTCTCACCCCTGGTCTTCTCCGCCATCACCTACTATCGCCTGCTCCAACTGTCCGACCCGAGCCGGCCGGGTACGCACATCGTCACGGGGACGCCCGTGGAGATCACCTGCTGGATCGTGGGCATCCTGTCCATCACGTTCCTCGTGGCCCGGATCCGGATGGCCCGCCACAAACTCAACTTCCGCGACATCGACTGGGATATCACCACGCCCACGCTCTTCGATCGCACCTACCTCGAACTGCTGGCCTACTTCCGGCCGCTTATCTATCCCCCGCGCCAGTACCGCGCCTGCGCTCAGGGCATCCTCGTCGAGGGCTGGCTCTACGACATGTTCCTCCCGTTCGACTCCATACACTCCGTGGATACCGTGCGGCGCGCCAACATCATGTCGTCCGGCTACTACCTTGCCACGTCCGCCAATGGCCTGCTCAGGATTCAACTCGCCGAGAGGACGGAGCCCCTTTTCATCTCCCCCAAAGACCGCGATGAATTCCTCAGATACTGCGACGGCAGGCTGGCGCCCAAGCAGTCCGGGACCCGCGCCGGCGATAC
>JAFGFV010000039.1 GCA_016930895.1 Spirochaetales bacterium
CATGTAGGCGTTGACGTCCAGCAGGTTCATCAGGTTGTAGAACACCCCGATGATCAGCACCCCCGCGAAGGTGCCCAGGATGTTGCCCGCGCCCCCGGCGAGAGAGACGCCGCCGATGACCACAGCGGTGATGGTGTCCAGCTCGTAGCCCACGCCGACCTTGGGACCGCCCCCGCCCATGCGGGCGGCCATGTACATGGAGGCGACGCCGACCAGCATTCCGCAGATCAGGTATGCCAGGAAACGCACCCACTGGACCGGAATCCCGGAAATCTGGGACACGTAAGGATCCGAGCCCACCGCGTAAAGGTGCCTGCCCAGGCGGTTCTTGCGCAGCAGGTAGTAGCAGGCGGCGATGATCACGACGAACAGGATGATGCTGAAGGGGACGCCCGCCACGGTGCCGTCGGAGATGAAGCGGTAGGAACGCGGGATCCCGCCGATGGTCTTGGGGGCGTAGAACAGCACGGCCCCCTGGAACAGGCTCATGGTGGCCAGGGTGCCCATGAAGGGCGGCACCCGGAGCTTGACCACGATGAGCCCGTTGATGGCGCCGGCGCCGGCGCCTAGGGCCACCAGCATGAGGGCGATCAGCAGCGGCGGCACCCCCGGGTTGACCTGGTAGATACCGGCGGCCAGGGAGGTGAGCAGGGACATCACGGCTCCCACCGAGAGGTCGATGCCTCCGGCGATCACCACGAAGGCCTGGCCCAGGGAGGCCAGGCCCAGGCCGATGGGCTGCACCAGAAAGACGTTCCGCAGGTTGCGGGCGCTCAGGAACAGCGGGGAGGCGATCATCGAGAAGAGGATCAGCAGCCCCAGGATGACCCATACCAGCCCTTCAGGGCTCGTGAGGCGCCTGCCGATTCCCTTCAGCCCGAGGGCGCGCGCCGCTGTCTTCATGGATTGCTGCTCCCGTGGTTGCTGCTCCCGTTGCGCAGCGAGAAGGCGTGGCCCACCGCCAGGGACATGATCTGCTCCTCCGTGGCCCTGTGCTCGTGCTGGTCGATCGTGCCTTCGATCCGCCCGCTGCGCATGACCAGGATTCGGTCGCTCATGCCGATGATCTCAGGAAGCTCCGAAGAGATCATCAGGATCGACTTGCCCGTGGACACGACCTGCCGCATGATTCGGTAGATCTCCGCTTTGGCTCCCACATCGATGCCCCGCGTCGGCTCCGAGAACACGAAGATCTCCGGTTCCCGCAGGAGCCACCGGGAGATCAGCACCTTCTGCTGGTTCCCGCCGCTCAGGTTCTCCACCGCCTGGGCGATCCCCGGCGTGCGGATGTTCAGGAGTTCCACCTGGGCCCGGGTGTCCTCGGCTTCCTGTTTGCGCCGCAGGAATCCCAGGTGCAGGTAGTGCGGGAGGTGCGCGATGGTCACGTTCTCCTTGACGCTCATGGGTCCCAGAATCCCGAGGTTCTTGCGGTCGTCGGTGATGTAGCCGAAGCCCGAGGAGATGGCGTCGTGGATCGATCGGATCTCCCGCGCCCGGCCCCGCAGGCGGATCTCTCCGCCCTCGTGTTTCTCGAGGCCCAGGATGCAGCGGGCCAGGAAGTTGCGCCCGGCCCCCACCATGCCGGCCATACCGAGGATCTCCCCCGCGTAGAGCGTGAAGCTCACATCCTTGAGCCGCTCGCCCTTGGAAAGATTCCTGACCTCGAGGAGCACGTGTCTATCCCCGTCCCCCGGTGGGGACGGGGATAGACCTGGGAAGTAGTCTTCGATCTTGCGGCCGACCATCATCGGGATGAGCTCGTCCTTGGTCAGCCCCTCGCGCTCCCGGGTGCCCATGACCTTCCCGTCCTTGAGCACCGTGACCCGGTCCGCGATCTCGAAGATCTCGTCGAGCATGTGGGAGATGTAAATCACCGTCACGCCGCGGGCCTTGAGGTTGCGGATGATCTCGAAGAGCTTCTTGAGCTCCCTGTCGGTGAGGGCCGCGGAAGGCTCGTCCATGATCAGGACGGAGGCGGTGACCGAAAGAGCCTTCACGATCTCCACGACCTGCTGCTGCACCACCGACAGCTCTTCGATCTTCGTGTCCACGTCCAGCTCGATGCCGAGCTCCTCGAGCAGTTGCCGCGCTTTGGTCCTGGCGGCGCGCTTGTCCAGGTGACCCAGGACGCGTGTCGGCTCCCGGTTCAGGAACACGTTGTCGGTGACGTCGAAGGTGCGGATCAGGCTGAACTCCTGGAAGATGATGCTGATCCCGGCGTCCTGGGCCTCATGAGGGTTGCGGAAAGACACTGCCTCGCCGTTGAGCACGATCTGTCCTGCGTCGGGCTGGTAAACTCCCGAGAGGATCTTCATGAGCGTGGACTTGCCGGCGCCGTTCTCGCCGACCAGGCCGTGGACCTCGCCCTTGTACAGGTCCAGGTTCACGTCGTCGAGGGCCTTGACTCCAGGGAAGTTCTTGGTGATTCCCGACAGCGTCAGCACCGCCGCGGAACGCTCCATGCACACTCCTCGCTCGAAGGTGTCCGACGGCCGGCGCGGGGCGTCCCGTCCGGCCGTCGGACTCTCACACAGCTTGTCCGGGCCCCGGGCTACAGCTCGGGCAGGAATTCCGCCGGCATCTGGTCGTCGCCGATCCACCACCAGTCCGACAGCTCAGGCTTGGTCAGGTCCTGGATCTCGTCGGGGCCGTAGCCGTCGATGTCGATGTAGACGATCTTGTCGACCTTCTCTCCCTTGACCGCCCTGACGGCCTGCTTGACCGCCTCGCCGGACAGCTTGGTGGTCATGGGGTAGGCGTAGCCCCGGGCATTGTTGGCCACCAGGAACTTGGTGTAGCCGTTCAGCTGATCCCCGGTGGAGGGCACCAGCGGGCGTCCGGCTTCCTTGAGGGCCTGGAGGGCCGGCCAGGACATAAGCCCGGAGTCCGCCCAGATGCCGTCGATCTGCGGAAAGGCCTGGATCATGGCTTCCATGATCGACTTGGCCTTGGGGGGCGACCAGTCGCAGTACTGGTGATCGAGGATCTCGATGCCCGGGTACTTCTTGAAGACCTCCCGCGCTCCGGCCAAGCGGTCCTCGGCCGTGGTGTTGCCGGCGATCCCGGACATCATGACGATCTTGCCCTTGCCGTCCAGCTCTTCGGCGAGCCAGGTCGCCTGGGCCCGACCGAACTCCAGGAGGTCCTGCAGGACCAGACAGGTGTACTTGTCGGTGTTGATGGTGCCGCCGAACACGATGACCGGCACTCCCTGCTCGTGCACCCGCTCGATGGCCGGGATGATGGCGTCGGCCACGGTGGGGTAGACGATCAGGGCGTCGACGCCCTTGACCAGCAGGTCGTCAATGTCCGCCAGCTGCTTCTCCGGCTTCTCGTCCGCGTTGGTCAGGTAGGTCTGGGTGATTTCCGGGTGGGCGGCCACCTCGGCGTTGAAGTTGGCTACCAGAAACTGCCGCCAGGAGTCTCCCATGCCGGCGTTGCTGAAGCCGATGACGATGCCCTCCTTCTTGGAACCCGCTTCCTCGGACCCGCCTGCGAACGCGGCCAGGGCCACGCAGGCCATCAGGAACGCGATCAGGGTAGCGCGAATCGCTCGCTTCATCCTCTTCTCTCCTTCTCCACGATCTATCGGTTGTGTGCCCGTTGACAACGGGTCTTCATGCTCTCTTGTTCCTCTGGGCGTTCAACCAGAGGGCCAGGATGATCACGAACCCCTTGATCATCATCTGGCTCTGGATCGGGAAGCCCATGAGCAGGGACAGGTTGGTGAGCACCAGCAGAATCACGGCGCCGATGACCGTACCCTGCACGCTCCCCGAGCCCCCGCCGATGGCCGCACCCCCGAGCACTGCGATGGCGATGGTATCCAGCTCGTAGCCCTCGCCGATCTTCTGATCCGACATGTTGGTGTAGCCCCCGAGCAGGATCCCCACGAAGGCGGCGGTGATGCTGCAGATCACGAAGGCGAGGATCACGACCCGGTCGCTGCGGACGCCGCTCAAGGTGGCCACCGCCGAGTTGTTCCCCACCGCGTAGAGGCGTCGGCCGTACCCCATGCGGTTGAGTACGATCGCCATGAGCACCGCCGCCACCACGAACACGTAGAACAGGTTGGGTACGCCCAGGGTAGTCCCGACACCGAGGCGGTTCAGGTTCTCGGGGATGTGCCCTCTGGGCAGGCCCTTGGTCCACAGCAGGCGGACACCCCGCAGCACGATGGAGCTACCCAGGGTGGCCACGAACGCGGGAACGCTGCGCTTGGTGACCAGGAGGCCGTTGAACAGCCCGACCGCCGCTCCGAAGGCCAGGGTCAGCAGGGTGATCGGCAGGAAGAGGCTGTTCTTGCCGGCCATGAAGGTCGCGGCGAACACGTTGGCCGTCGACACCACCTCCGCGACCGACAGGTCCAGCCCGCCGGCGATGATCACCACGGTCTGCCCTAGAGCGGCGATCCCCAGCATCGAGAAGCTGCGCGCGATGTTCAGGAGGTTGGTGAACTTGAAGAAGTTGACACCGGTGGTGAGGAAGATGACGAGCGCCGCCACCACCAGCGCCGCCACCGCGATGTACAGGCCCTGGTAACTCCTGGCTCTCTTGCCGGTTAATACACGAATCATCGCCTGCCCTGCAAAGGGTTACCCTAAACCGGCATGGCCGGCGAAGGAATGGACGCAAGCGAGCGGCATTGTGGATTTTTTTTCCTGCGGCCAGCCGTTCCATCGAAGACCGCCGGGGGAGTTGACAGCCCTTGGGCAGGCTACTACCCTTCTCGGTGGCGTGAAACCGCTGTTTGGCATAAGAAGAAGCGTTTCTTCCACCCTCTTCTTCTCGTATCTGCTGCTGATCTTGCTGTCCGCCTCCTTCTTCACGATCTTTTCCTACTTCTATGCAGCCGACGTGCTGCGGCGAAACGCCATCGAGTCCCTGCGCGACCTCTCCGTTTCCGTCACCGGCACCCTCGACGGGGAGCTGCAGAAGATGAACAACGTCTCGATCAACGTCACCTTCTCCGGGCTGTTCAAGCAGCTGGTGACGGCGCACCTGGGTTTTCCCGTGGTGGCCCGAAACCAGGAAGAACGGGGCCGCAAGTACCTGAACGCCGCCGAGCTGGTGGACGTCATGGAAGCCATCATCGGACCCTTCAAGCCGGTCCCGCAGATCAACTACTACGATCTGCGCGGCGAGATGATCGGCGCCGGGGTCTACAGCCAGTCGGCTGCCCTGCTCGTGTACGACGTGCCGTGGCTGTCGCAGATCGAGCTGTCCACCGGGCTCAAGCGTTTTTCCCGGCCTCATCGGGACCCCCTTCTGGAGCGGGTTTTCCCGCTCTACGAGAACCAGAACTACATCTCCCTGTACCGGGCCTACTTCGACGAGTACCGTCAGCCTCTCGGGATTATCGAGGTCAAGCAGTTCACCGATACGATCTTCCGCAGCCTGGCCACCCAGACGAGCCAGGTCCTGGTGTTCGACGAGACCGGTGCGCTGCTGTTCCCCTTCGATGCCCGGACCGCCTCCGGGAGCTACCGGTCGGTGGCGGGCGCGAGGGACGGGGAGATCCTGACCCTCGAGGACCCCGCCACCGGACGGAGGAGGATCGCCACGGTTCGAACCAGCGTGCAGTCCCAGTGGCGCGTCGTGGTGTCTCAGGAGGAGCGGACCCTCCTGAAGCCGGTCAGAGACTTCAGCAGGCTGCTGCTCTCCTTCAGCCTGCTGCTGTTTCTCGCGGCGGTCCTGATCGCCTCCCGGCTGTCGCGCCGCCTCACCACGCCCTTGCGGGCCATGCACGAGGCGGTCAGCGCGCTGGATTGGCAGGCCGTCTCTTCGGGCGCTCAGCCGGAGGTGGTCTCTGACCTGAACGAGCTGGAGGAGCTGCAGCTGGCCTTCCAGGGCATGCAGGCCAAGCTCAGGCAGTCCATGGACGAGGTGCTGGAGGCGCGCACCCACGAGATACAGGCTACCATGCTGGCCCTGCAATCCCAGATGGATCCTCACTTCATCTACAACATGCTCACCACCATCGGCATCATGGCCGAGGAGGGGATGGGCGAGGAGATCGCCCGCAGCGTGGAGCACCTGACGCACCTGCTGCGCTACATCTCCTCGGGCAAGAGCTCGGTGGTCACGATCGGGGA
>JAFGFV010000269.1 GCA_016930895.1 Spirochaetales bacterium
CGTGTACAGCCTGGCGCTGGTCGGGGCGGCCGTGGGGTTCCTGTGGTTCAACAGCCATCCCGCCGAGATCATGATGGGCGACACCGGCAGCCTCTCGCTGGGGGGGGTCATCGGGGTCATGGCGTTGATCATCAAGAAGGAGATCCTGCTGTTCATCGTGGGCGGGGTGTTCGTGCTCGAGGTCCTCTCCGTGGCGATCCAGGTCCTCTGGTTCAAGATGACCGGCAAACGGGTCTTCAAGATGGCCCCGCTGCATCACCATTTCGAGCTGATGGGCTGGACGGAGTCGAAGGTCGTGATTCGTTTCTGGATCCTCGGGGGGCTGTTCGCGATTCTGAGCCTTTCGACCTTGAAGATCCAGTGAATCGGGAGCGCGGGTAGAGTCGTGAGGGAACACGGAGGAACGAAGGCGGCGTGAGCACCATGGAACGCATCGAGCGCAGACCCGGAGATCTCCTGCTCCTGGTCACCCAGGTGGCGCTGGTGGGCCTGGGCGTCGCGGTGCTGTTTTCCGCCTCCTACCCCCACGCCCAGGCGCTGTTCCAGGACCCGTACCACTTCCTGAAACGCCAGGTGCTGTGGATCCTGATCGGCACGGCGGCCGCCCTCCTGGCGGCGCAGCTGCCTCTGGCGTTCGTGCGCAGGAGCGTCCCGGGGCTGGTCGTCCTTGCGTTCGCGTTCATGGTCCTGACCTTCGTGCCCGGAATCGGCGAACCGATCCAGGGGGCCCGACGATGGGTGTTCCTGTTCGGGCTGTCCTTCGAGCCCTCCGAGCTCGTCAAGCTGACCGTGGTGCTGTACCTGGCCTCGATCCTCAGCAAGAAGCAGGACCGGATGGACGACGCGATCAACGCCCTGCTGCCGCCGCTCTTGGTGGTCGGCGTGTTCGTGGCCCTGACGTATCTGCAGAACGACTTCTCCACCGCGTTCTTCATCCTGATCGTCTCCCTGGCCATGTTTCTCGTGGGCCAGGTGCGGCTGCTGCACCTGCTGCTGCTCAGCGGACTGGCCGTGCCGCTGGGAGGGGTGCTCCTGTTCACGAAGAGCCACCGGGTGCGCAGGCTCATGGCTTTTCTGAACCCATTGGCGGACCCGAGAGGAAGCGGATATCAAGTGATCGCGTCCCAGACGGCCTTGTCCGGCGGGGGAGTTTGGGGCAGGGGATTGGGCAAGGGCATCAAGAAACTGGGAGGATTGCCCGAGGCCCACTCGGATTTCATCTTCGCGGTGGTGGGAGAGGAGACCGGCTTTCTGGGGGCGCTGTTCGTGCTCCTGCTGTTCGTGGTGTTCGCCTGGAGGGGGTACGCCGTCGCCTTCCGGGCCACGGACGCTTTTCACCGCTACCTGGCCTTCGGTCTGACCACTCTCATCTTCCTGCAGGCCATGCTCAACATCGCGGTGGTCGCCGGGCTGGTCCCGGCAACGGGTATTCCCCTGCCCTTCTTTTCCTCCGGAGGCTCGTCGATGCTCGTATCGCTCACCATCTGCGGGCTGCTGCTCAACCTGTCGAGGGTCAGCCTGCAAAGCTCCAGGAGGTTCCCGTAGATGTCTGAGGCCGTGGCCTTTGGCCGCTCCAAGACCCCCCGCTCGGAGTCGCTGTTCACCCGGCTGCTGTGGGTGGTGGTCTGCCTTCTGGCGCTGCTCCTGGCCGGGGAGATCCTCTTTCACTTCGTGATTGCCCCCCGGCTGGTCGTGCGGAACGTCCGCATCCGCACCTCCCTTCCCCTTTCGGAGGAGGAGGTCCTTGCCATCGCCGGTCTGGACACCGGTGAGTACTACTTCCGCCTGGATACCGAGGAGATTCGGCGGCGTCTGGAGGCCTACCCGATGATCCGCTCGGCGACCGTCGAGAAACACTTCCCCGACTCGGTCGAGCTCTTCCTGCAGGAGCGGGAGCCCCTGTCCATGCTCCTGTACGAAGCCCCCGACGGCAGGAGCGTCCCGGTGGTCATCGACGAGGAGGGCGTGGTGTTCCAGATCGGGGCGGCGGTCAGCGCGTGGAACCTGCCGGTGCTCACCGGCGTGAAGTTCCGCGAGCTCGCCGTGGGCAGCCGCCTGCCCGAGCAGGTTTGGCCGCTCCTGGCGGAGCTCCAGTCGCTGCGGGAGGCGCAGCCGGAGCTGTACGCTCTGATCTCGGAGCTGCGGATCGTCTCCAGGACTGCCGGGCGGTACGAACTGCTGATGTACCCTGTGCACGAGCCGGTGCGGGTGCGCCTGGGATCCGCGCTCGAGGCAGGGGCGATCCGCAACGCCCTGATGGTCATCGACGTGTTCGAGCGGCAGGGGATCGCGGACCGGGTCAGGGAGCTGGACCTGCGCACGGGCGAGGTGGTCTACACGATGAAGGAGGATTGATCCGTGGCGGGTGAAGATCTGATCGTCGGTCTGGATATCGGTACCACCAAGGTCTGCGTGGTCGTAGGAGAGTACAACGAGACCGGCCAGCTGGAAATCATCGGGGTGGGGACCGTCCCCTCCCGCGGTCTGCGGCGCGGGGTGGTCATCAACATCGAGACCACGGTGCGCTCGATCGCCGCGGCCGTGGAGGCCGCCGAGATGATGTCCGGGCGGGAGGTGTCGGCTGTCTGCACCGGCATCGCCGGGGGCCACATCGAAGGGATCAATTCCCGCGGCGTGGTGGCCGTGACCGGGAGAGGGCGGGAGATTGCGAGGGAGGACGTGGACCGGGTCATCGACGCGGCCAAGGCGATCGTGATCCCGATGGACCGGGAGGTCCTGCACGTGATCCCCCAGGAGTTCATCGTCGACGACCAGGGGGGGATCAAGAACCCGATCGGCATGATCGGCGTGCGGCTCGAATCGGAGGTCCACATCATCACGGGCGCCGTCACGTCCGCCCAGAACATCGTCAAGTGCGTGAACCGGGCCGGCTTCCGGGTCAACGACATCGTGCTCGAGCCCCTGGCCTCTTCCAAGGCCGTGCTGAGCCAGGACGAGAAGGAGCTGGGCGTGCTGCTGATCGACATCGGCGGCGGCACCACCGACGTGCTCCTGCACCTGGAGGGGGCGCCGTATCACACGGAGGTGCTGGCGGTTGGGGGGGACCAGGTCACCAATGACCTCTCGATTGTCCTGAAAACCCCCCTGGAGGCGGCCGAGCGACTCAAGAAGGACGCCGGCTGCTGCTACTCCCCGATCGTGGAAGAGGACGAGGAGGTGCACATCCCCGGAGTAGGCGGTCGGCCGCCGCGGACCATCCTGCGCTCGGAGCTCGTGGAGATCGTCCAGCCCAGGATGACCGAGATCCTGGGCATGATCCGGGAGCAGATCGACCGCAAGGGGTACATGGGGCTCATCGGGGGCGGGGTGGTGCTGACCGGAGGAGGGTCGCTGCTGCCCGGAACCGGAGAGCTGGCCACCGATATCTTCAACCTTCCGGCCCGCATCGGATATCCGGTCAAGCTGGGAGGCCTCGTGGAGGAGTACTACAGCCCGATCTTCGCGACGGGCGTAGGGCTGGTGCTGTACGGGGCGGCCAAGCGGGAAGTGGACTACGTGGACACGAGCACGAGCGAGAAGACCTTCAACGGCGTCTGGGAACGGATGCGCGGCTGGTTCAAGGAGTTCTTCTAGAGGACCTCAACGGCGACGCAGTCGTCATACGAGCGAATGGGAGGGGAGCATGAATATCGAGTTCAGCGATGAGGCGGGGACCAACCTGACCGTCATCAAGGTCATCGGCGTTGGCGGGGGCGGCAGCAATGCCGTCAACCGCATGATCGCCACGGGGCTCAAGAACGTGCAGTTCGTGGCGGCCAACACCGACCTCCAGGCGCTGCAGTTGGCCAAGGCCCAGACCCGGCTGGCCCTGGGCACCAAGCTCACCGGCGGTCTGGGCGCCGGGGGGGTCCCGGAGATCGGGGAGAAGGCCGCCCTGGAGGACGAGGACCACCTTCGGGAAACCCTCAAAGGGGCCGACATGGTGTTCATCACCGCCGGCATGGGCGGGGGGACCGGCACGGGCGGCGCCCCCGTGGTGGCCAGGATCGCCCGGGAGTTGGGCTCCTTGAGCGTGGCGGTGGTCACCAAGCCCTTCGACTTCGAGGGGCGGCGCAAGATGGAGATCGCCGAGGAGGGGATCGCGGAACTGCGCAAGGAGGTCGACACCCTGATCGTGATCCCGAACCAGTACCTGCTCAAGATCGTCGAGCGCAGGACGCCGATCCGGGAGGCCTTCCTCATGGCCGACGACGTGCTGCGCCAGGGCGTGCAGGGCATCTCGGACCTGATCACCGAGCCGGGGGAGATCAACATCGATTTCGCGGACGTCAAGACGATCATGAAGGGCAACGGAGACGCCCTGATGGGAGTCGGCATCGGCACCGGGGACAACCGCGCCGTGGACGCCGCCACCAACGCGATCAACAACCCCCTCCTCGAGGACGCCAAGATCGAAGGGGCGCGGGGCATCCTGGTCAACGTGACCGGCGGCAGCGATCTGTGCCTCTCGGAGTTCGAGGAGGTCCTCAAGATCATCACCTCCAGCGCGGACCGGGAGGCGCTGGTGATCTCCGGCACGAGCATCAGCCCCACTCTCGCCGAGCAGATACGGGTCACTGTGATCGCCACGGGTTTCAACATCGAGGCGCCCGCTCGAAGCACCCGGGAGCCCGAAGCGCAGCAGGCCAAGGGAGACATCATCTCCTATGACGAATGGATCAAGATGCGCAAGGGACTGGCCGCCAAGGCCGCCGGGGAGTTCCTGCTGGGGCGCAACTCCCGGGAAGAGGACCTGAACGTTCCCACGGTGCTGAGGGAGAAGAAGTATCTCCACCAGGGAGACTCCTGATTCCGGGTCATGGGAACACCTCCGCGCGCCTGCGCCGCCTACGCCGACTACCTGACGGCGGAGCTGCGCCTTTCGCCGGCCACGATCGACGCCTACCTCCTGGAGGCGCGACTGCTCCTGGAATACCTTGCCGCCGACGAGCTGGAGCTGGCCCAGGTCACCGCAAGCGTGCTGATCGAGTACCTGGTGCACCGGCAGCTGGAGGGAGCCAGCAGCCGGACCACCGCCAAGAGCCTGAGCGCGCTGCGCTGCCTGTTCCGCTTCCTGAACCGCGAGGGCCTGGTGGATACGGACCCTTCAGAGCACCTGGAGAGCCCGCGCATGCCGCGCTCCCTGCCCGCGGTCTTTTCCCAGGAGGAGGTGAACCGGCTGCTGGAGGCCATCCGGCCGGAGGACCCGGCGGCCCTGCGGGACCGCTGCCTGTTCGAGCTGATCTACTCCTGCGGGCTGCGGGTCTCCGAGGCCTCGGAGCTGACCCTGGACCGCTATTTCCCCAAGGCCCGGGTCCTGAGGGTGTTCGGCAAGGGAAGCAAGGAGCGCCTGGTCCCGGTCGGAGAGGTCGCCGCCCGCTGGCTGGAGGAGTACCTGAGGGAAGGCCGGCCGGCGCTGCTGGGCGGCCGGCGGGAGAAGGCGCTGTTCGTCAACCAGCGGGGCCAGAAGCTTTCCCGCAAGGGAATGTGGAAGCGCTTCAAGAGCTACGCCGCCGCCGCCGGCCTGGAGGGCAAGGTGCACACCCTGCGCCACTCCTTCGCCACGCACCTGCTGGAAGGAGGGGCCGATCTGCGCTCGGTGCAGATGCTCCTGGGTCACGCGGATATCGGCACCACCCAGATCTACACCCACGTGGACGAGGCGCAGCTCAAGGCCTATCACGCCGAGTACCACCCGCGGGGGTAGGGCCGGAGGAGGGGATGGAAGAGGAGCACGGTGGATGGAAGCGGAAGATGCGTTTGCTGCGTACTAGAGCAGTGAGGAGCGCAAGGTCTTGAAGACGACGGTGGGTGCCTGTCTGGCCGCGGTCCTGGCTGCAGTCTTGGCTGCGGTTTCCCTCGCAGGCTGCGGTCCGGGCCAGGAGGACTATCTCGAACCCCTGGAACGGATGGAGTCCCCCCGCTCCGCGGACAGGACCCCTTCCGGGGAGCTCTCGGATGCCCGGATCGAGGAGCTCGAGCAGGCCATCGCGCGCTATCGTCGAGAGGTGGAGCGCACGGTGGAAGCCACGGCCCAGATCGGGATCTACCACAAGATGCTCGCCCTGCAGTACATGCAGAGACAGATGTACGGTCCCGCCTACGAGAGTTTCCAGGAGGCCATCACGATCCACCCGGAGAACCCGATTCTCTTCCATTATGGGGGAGTGTGCGCCGCCAGGATGAGCCAGGCACAGGTCGACGCGCAGGCGCGCTCCCTGTGGCTCGAGCGGGCGGAAAAGCTCTATCGCCGGGCCATCGACCTGGACCCCGGGTACGTGGACGCCCTGTACGCCCTCTCGGTCCTGCTGGCCTTCGAACTGGAACGGCCGCAGGAGGCCTTGGAGCTGACCGAGCGCATCCTCGAGATCGAAAGGAACAACGTGGAAGCCATGTTCCTGCTGGGAAACCTCTACTATCGGCTCGGAAGCCTGGATGAGGCCCTGGCGGTGTACCGGCGGATTCAGGAACAGACCACGGTGCCCGAGCGCCGTGAAGAGGCGCTGGAGAACCAGCGCAGGATCGAGGAAGAGCTGTATGGCGCACCGTGAGGTCCTGGCCCTGGCCTTGTCCGCGCTTCCGGCCTTGCGGCCGCGGGAGCGCCTGCTGCTGCTGGAGGCCTGCGGAGGCCCGGACCGCCTGTCGCGTATGGGCACCGTCGAGCTGGCGGGCCTGCTGGGCAGGTCCTTCGAGGGCTGTTCCTGGCGGCCCGCGGAGGCCGTGCGCTGGGCGGAGGGGGCCGGGGATGACTTGACTCGCGCGGGCTTCGTGTGCACCTTCTACTGGGAGCCGGCCTTCCCGTCGGGATTGAGGGAGATCTATGACCCGCCGCTGGTCTTGTTCTGGAGGGGCGTGCCGCCAGCGGCGCAGCGGAACCTCGTGGCGATCGTCGGCACGCGCCGGCCCACGGGGGCGGCACGGCAGAGGGCCTATCGGTTGGGTTTCGAGCTCGCCCGCGCCGGGGTGGGGACCGTTTCGGGACTGGCCCGGGGCATAGACGCCGAGGCGCAGCGCGGGACCGTCGACGGAGGCGGATACACGATCGGGGTCCTGGGCGGGGGGATCGACGCGGTGTCGCCCCCCAGCAGCCGGGTCCTGGCGCGGAGGATCCTGGGCAGCGGCGGGGCCCTGACCAGCGAGTACCCCCCGAAGATTCCGGCGGAGGCATTTCACTTCCCGGCGCGAAATCGGATCATCAGTGCCCTGGCTCGAAGCGTGGTGGTCGTGCAGGCCCCGGCGCGTTCCGGGGCGCTCATCACTGCCGAGTACGCCCTGGAGCACAACCGGGACCTGGTCGTGCACGCCGTCGGGTTGTGCGGAGAGGTCGGCAGCGGAAGCCGCGGACTGTGGCAGGAAGGGGCAACGGTAGTGCGTTGCGGGGCGGACGTGCTGGCTATATGGGGTGCAGAGGCGCAGGTCGCCGCAGGCGCGGCCGCGATCGCGGCTGGAGGAGCAGGAAGGACTTAGGACGTAGGGCAGGACATGGGGAACAACGACAAGAAGACGCTCATCATCGTAGAATCACCCGCCAAGGCCAAGACCATCCAGAAATACCTGGGTCCCGGCTACCAGGTGGAGGCCTCCATGGGCCACCTGGTGGACCTGCCCAAGTCGAGGCTGGCCATCGACGTGGACAACGACTTCGAGCCCGAGTACATCACGATTCGCGGCAAGGCCAAGATCCTGAACGGCCTTCGGCAGGCCGCCGGCAAGTCCGGCCGCGTGCTCCTGGCCTCGGACAACGACCGGGAGGGGGAGGCAATCTCCTACCACCTGCGCAACGCTCTGCAGAGTAAGCTTCCGCAGCTGCCCATCGGCCGGATCGCCTTCAACGAGATCACCCCCGAGGTGATCCGGGAGGCGGTGTCGCACCCTCGGGAGATCGACACGGACAAGGTCAACGCCCAGAAGGCCCGCAGGCTGCTGGACAGGTTGGTGGGGTACCACCTTTCTCCGATCCTCTGGAAAAAGGTCAAGAACGGACTCTCGGCGGGGCGCGTCCAATCCGTGGCGCTGCGCCTGCTGTGCGAGCGCGAGGAAGAGGTCGAGCGCTTCGTCCCCGAGGAATACTGGTCCCTGGAAGTGGAGCTCGCCAAGGGAAAAGGGAGCTTCAGGGCCATGCTGACCGAGTACGGGGGCGAGAAGCCCGTGCTCAGGTGCCACGCCGACACCCTGCGGATCATCGAGGAGCTGCAGCAAGCCGCCGGGGGCGCGGCAGAGGACGGCGCGGGTGCGAGCTTTACCGTCGCGGAGGTCCGGAACACGGAAAAGACCCTGCGCCCGCGGGCCCCCCTGACGACCTCGAAGCTGCAGCAGGAGGCGGCCAACCGATTGGGCTTTACCTCCCGCAGGACCATGCAGATCGCCCAGTCCCTCTACGAGGGCGTGGACGTGGGCCAGGGGCCCGTGGGCCTGATCACCTACATGCGCACCGATTCGACCCGCATCTCGGACACCGCGCTGGCGGAGGTCCGGGAGCTGATCGGCCGGTTGTACCCCGAGGAGCTGCCCCCGGAACCGGTGCTCTACACCCCCGCCCAGAAGGCCCAGGACGCCCACGAGGCGATACGCCCGACGTACGTGGGTCTCACCCCGGCGGAGCTCAAGCCCCACCTGAGCCCCGAACAGCACAAGCTATATGCCTTGATCTGGGAGCGCTTCGTGAGCTCCCAGATGCTGCCCGCCCGGACGCTGACCACCAGCGTCGACATCACCGCCGGCAAGGCGCTGTTCCGGGCCAGCTCGACCCGGGTGGTGTTTCCGGGGTTCCAGCGGGCCCTCAAGCTGCTCGCTTCCAAGGACTCCGGCAAAGCCGTGCCGGCGCTGGAGGTGGGAGAGAGCCTGCAGGTCCTGCGCTTTCACCCCGAGCAGCACTTCACCTCCGGGCCGGCCCGGTACACGGACGCCTCCATCATCAAGGCTCTCGAAGAAAAAGGGATCGGGCGCCCTTCCACCTATGCGCCCACCATCTCGGTTCTCCTGGATCGGTACTACGTGGTGCGCAAGAGCCGCCAGCTGGTTCCCACCCAGCTGGGACGGATCATCAACAACCTGCTGGTCTCCGAGTTCCCCGAGCTGGTCAACGAGAACTTTACCGCCCGGATGGAGCGCCGGCTGGACGACGTGGAGAGCCACCGGGAGCCTTGGAGCAACCTGGTGCGAGAGTTCTACAGCGGGTTCAAGCCCCAGGTCGATCACGTCATGGAGACCCTGGAGTCCATCAAGGGCGTGCTGGACGAGCCCACCGACATGGTCTGCGAGAAGTGCGGGCGGCCCATGGTCAAGAAGCTGGGCCGCTACGGCTTCTTCGTGGCCTGCACGGGCTTCCCGGAGTGCCGGAACACCAAGCCCGTGCCGCTGGCCGACTGCCCGCGACCGGGCTGCGGGGGCAAGATCGTGGCCCGACGGCGGCAGGGCAGGCGGGGCAAGGAGTTCTACGGCTGCACGAACTACCCGAAGTGCGACTTCGTGACCTACGACAAGCCCACGGCGCAGCGCTGCCCCAAGTGCGGGCACTTCCTGGTGGAAAAGGAAGACAAACAGCGCGGGAGCTACAAGGCCTGCATCAACCCGGAATGTGACTACCTGCACACGCAGGAAGCGGAGGACAAGAGTGCCTGAGGACGGCGCCGCCGATCAGTATCTCAAGTACCTCGAGCACGTGCGTCATCTGTCGGCCAACACCATCGCGGCCTATCGCCGGGACATCGCGGCCTTCCGGGGTTACCTGCGTGGCTGCGGCCTCGCGGAATCGGACCTCCCGGAGTCCGCGGTGCGCGGTTTCGTGGCCGAATGCTTCAGAAAGGGACTCTCCGCCCGCTCGGTCAACCGCGTGCTCTCCGCCCTGCGGGGCTACTACCGCTTCCGGCAGAAGGTGATCCACGACCGCGCCAATCCCTTTGCTCCGGTGCGGTCACTGAGGACGGGCAGGCCCCTGCCGTCGTTCCTGTTCGAGGAGGAGGTGGCGAAGCTCCTGGACCGGGAAGGGGGGGATTTCTGGCGGCTGCGGGACCGGCTGATCCTGGAGCTCCTGTACTCCACCGGCTGCCGGGTCTCCGAGCTCACGGGGATCGACCTGGACCACTTGGCGCCCAGGGACGGCGCGCTGCGGGTGTTGGGCAAGGGAAACAAGGAGCGGCTCGTGTTCTTGGGCCGCCCGGCGCGGGAACTGTTGCGGGAGTACCTGACCCGGCGGGGGGCGGTGCTGGCACAGCTGGGCCGCGGTCGGGAGGAGCGGGCCTTGCTCCTGAATCGCCGCGGAGGACGCCTGACCCCTCGCGGTGTTCAGCAGCTCCTGCAGCGGATGGTGGGCGAGGCCGGGCTCGACAAGCCGGTTTCGCCGCACACCTTTCGGCACAGCTTTGCCACCCACATTTTGAACCGGGGAGCGGACATCCGGGTCGTCCAGGAGCTGCTCGGTCACGCCACCTTGTCGACGACCCAGATCTACACGCACCTGGACGTGGAGGGCCTGCGCAGGGTCTACGAACGGGCCCACCCGCACGCCCGTGAACGGAAGGAGCCAGGCAGATGAGCGTGAACCGGGAGACACGGCCGGAGGTGTTCCACGGAACTACGATCGTGGCGGTGCGCAGGGACGGTAGGGTGGCCATGGGCGGCGACGGCCAGGTGACCATCGGCAACACCATCATGAAGAGCCGGGCGCGGAAGATCCGCAGGATCTTCGACGGTCGGATCGTCGTGGGCTTCGCCGGAGCCACGGCCGACGCCTTCACCCTGTTCGAGCGCTTCGAGGGGCGGATCAAGGAGTACGGGGGGGACCTGCGTCGATCGGCGGTCGAGCTGGCCAAGGACTGGCGCACGGACCGGGTGCTGCGCCGCCTGGAGGCCATGCTCCTGGTGGCGGACCGAAAGGACATGCTGCTGATCTCGGGCACCGGGGACGTGGTGGATCCCGAGGAGGACGTGATCGCCATCGGCTCCGGAGGCAGCTTTGCCTACGCCGCGGCGCGGGCATACCTGGACAGCTCGAGCTACGGAGCGCGGGAGATCGTCGAGCGCTCTCTGCGGATCGCTTCGGAGATCTGCATCTATACGAATGACGAAATCGCAGTCGAGGAGTTGGAATGAAGCTGGACCTGGACGAGCTCACCCCGCGACAGATCGTGGAAGAGCTCGACAAGTACATCATAGGGCAGGACAAGGCCAAGAAAGCGGTGGCCATCGCGCTGCGCAACCGCATGCGCAGGCAGAGACTGTCCGAGGAGATGCGGGACGAGGTTGCGCCCAAGAACATCATCATGATCGGACCCACGGGGGTCGGAAAGACGGAGATAGCCCGGCGCCTGTCGCGGTTGTGCGGGGCGCCGTTCGTCAAGGTCGAGGCCACCAAGTACACGGAGGTCGGCTACGTGGGGAGGGACGTGGAGTCGATGATCCGGGACCTGGTGTCGGTGGCCATCTCGATGGTCAAGAGCTCCCTTCAGGAGGAGGTGCGGGAGGAGGCCGAGCGCCGCGCGGAGGAGGCCCTTCTGGATCTGCTCCTGCCGGGGATCGGCTCGCCCCCCGCCGCCCAGCGATCCGCAGGGGTCCCCGGGCCCGCGGCGCGGCAGCCGGGGGAGGCGGGTGAGCGGCTGGTTGCGACCGGCCGTCCCGGCGCGGGCGCCGGGAACGCCGGCGCCGCAACCCAGCCGATCGCAAGCGCGTCGAGCGGGACTCGGGAGAAGTTCCGAGAAAAGCTCAGGGCGGGGGAGCTGGAGGATAAGATCGTCGAGGTCAGCGTCACCCGGAACCAGTTTCCGGCCATCGAGATCTTCTCGGGCACGAGCCTGGAGGAGCTGGACGTAAACCTCGGCAACCTCGGCAACCTGTTCGGCGGCCGCAAGAAGCGCAAGAAGACCACGGTGGGCAGGGCCCGGGACATCCTCCTGGCCGAGGAGATGGACAAGCTGGTGGACATGGACCGGGTGACCGAGCTGGCCGTCCAGAGGGCCGAGCAGATGGGGATCGTGTTCATCGACGAGATGGACAAGATCGCCTCGCGCCAGAACGTCTCGGGGGTGGACGTCTCCCGGGAGGGGGTGCAGCGGGACATCCTGCCGATCGTGGAGGGCAGCCAGGTCAACACCCGCTACGGCATGGTCGACACCTCCCACATCCTCTTCATCGCCGCCGGGGCGTTCCACATGAGCAAGCCCTCGGACCTGATCCCCGAGCTTCAAGGGCGCTTCCCGCTGCGCGTGGAGCTGCAGCCCCTGACCGGGGAGGACTTCGTCAAGATCCTGACCCAGCCGAAAAACGCCCTCATCAAACAGTACGTGGAGCTGCTCAAGACCGAGGGGGTGAGCCTGGATTTCGACGAGGGGGCGATCGGCAGGATTGCCGAGATCGCCTCGGAGGTCAACGCGCGCTCGGAGAACATCGGAGCGCGGCGCCTGCACACGATCATGGAGGCGCTCCTGGAGGAGGTATCGTTCAACGCCAACGAGATTGCGGGACAGACCGTGCGGATCACCCGCAGCTACGTGGATGAGCGGCTCGAGGACATCGTGGAGGACCAGGACCTGAGCCGCTTTATACTCTAATCAGGGGGGGGAGAGCGGCCGACACTAGGAGTTGAGGTTATTGGAGGATGTTTAGCGGCATGTTCGGAAAAACGGTGGA
This sequence comes from Spirochaetales bacterium, assembly GCA_016930895.1. The sequence continues at coordinate 12,625 of JAFGFV010000269.1, forward strand.
CCTGCTTTCCCGCGGGATGGACGTGGCGGTGCTGCGCCGAAACGTGATCTCCAACAATATCGCCAACGCCGAGACTCCCAACTTCAAGCGGACCACGGTCAACTTCGAGGCCTCGCTGCGTCGGGCCCTGGATTCGGAAAAGGTGGTTCCGCCTCGGCAGTTCGCTACCCACCCACGGCACATCCCGTTCCACCGGACGGTGGACTACCGTACCGTGCGCCCGCGCCTGGTCCTGGACTACCTGACCACCGCCAAGAACAACGGGAACAACGTGGACATCGAGGAAGAGGGGATGCTGGCCCTCCAGAACCAGCTGCTGTACCAGACCATGGCCACGGCCGTGAGCGGGCAGTACGGCCTGGTCAATCTGGTGCTCCGGTAGGCGCCGGGACCTGCCCCGGGAGGAGATCGATGGGACTGTTTTCGAGCATCAACACGGCGGCCACCGGCCTGACGGCGGAGCGCACGCGGCTGGATGTCATCGCCGACAACATCGCCAATGTCAACACCACCCGCACCACCGAGGGGGGGCCGTTCCGCAGGAGCCGGGTGGTGTTCAGGCCCCGGGTCTCCCAGCCGTACTGGAGGAGCCCGTTTTTGCCGGAGTATCTGAAGGCCGAAATCGGACAGGGCGTGCGGGTGACCAGGGTCGAGAAGGACTACGACGCCAAGCCGCGGCTGGTGTATGACCCGACCCATCCCGATGCGATCAAGTCGGGGCCGCGGCAGGGGTACGTGGAGTACCCGAACGTGAACGTCGTGCAGGAAATGGTGGACATGATCTCCGCCTCGCGGGCCTATGAGGCCAACGTGTCGATCATCAACGGCAGCCGAAGCATGTTCCTGCGGGCGCTGGAGATCGGGAGGTAACCGGAGTGAATCTGCTTTCAGCGTCGAGGCTGTCCGGGCACGTGATCGAGCTGGCCAGGACCGACCCGCGCCATCTGAGCTCCAGCCTAATGCCTAAAACCACGGCGGCAGCGGGGCCGGAGGAAGGATTCGGGCGGGCCCTGGCAGCCGCCCTGGGGCAGGTCAACGACCTGCAGACCCGCAGCATGGACATGGCCCAGGCCATGATCACGGACCCGGATTCCGTGGACATCCACGACGTGACCATCGCCCTGGCGGAGGCGAACCTGTCGCTCTCCATGACCAAGGCGATCATGGACCGGGCCATCAGGGCGTATCAGGAGATCATCAACGTGAGGTGATCGGGGTTTGCCGGCCGCTGAGCGAGGCGCGGCGAGCAGCGAGGAGCGAAACAGGACTGACGACGGCACCGTGAGCTGGTTCAACCTTGGGAGGGGACAATGAACGAGTGGCTTAAGCAGCTGATAGGTCAAATCAAGACTCTCTGGGGCAAGTGGACGGCGACCCAGAAGATCATCCTCTTTTCGGTCGTCGGGGTGGCCATCCTGGCGATCGTTCTGATTGCGGTGTTCAGCGCTGCCCCCAGCATGGTGGCGCTGATCGGCACTCCGGTCACCGACCCGAACAACCTGGACCGCATCGTGGCGGTCCTCGACGAGGAAGGGGTTACCTACCGGGTCGGCCCTGACAGCATGATCTACGTCCAGGACGACGCCACCGCCCGGCGGATCCGCACGATCCTGATACGGGAGGACCTGATTCCCCCGCGCACCGACCCCTGGGCGATCTTCGACGTGGAGCGGTGGACCATCACGGACTTCGAGCGGGACGTGAACCTGCGCCGGGCGATCACCCGGCAGCTGGAGAGTCACATCCTGGCCCTCGACGACGTGGACGCGGTCAGCGTCACCCTGGTCGTTCCGCAGGCGGAACTGTTCGTGGAGGACCAGAACCCGGTCACCGCCTCGGTAATCATCACCCCCAAACCCGGATCGGACATCGCCACCAGCCGCAAGAAGATCGAGGGCATCGTCAAGCTGATCAAGCTCGCGGTGGCGGGACTGGCGGAAGAGAACATCGTCATCACCGATCAGAACGGCCTGGTGCTCAACGACTTCGAGGGGCTCGAGGACGTGGACCGCATCGAGGTCGCGCGGCGGGAGATCCGCACCAAGAAGGAGCTGGAGCAGCAGTACAAGGCGGAGATCCTGAAGGCGCTGCGGGGAATCTTCGGGGGCGATCGGGTGGAAATCGTCAAGCTGGACATCGCCCTCGACATGTCCAAGCAGACGGTGAACACCGAAGAGCACTTCCCGATCACGATGAAGAAGGACAACCCCCGCACTCCCTTCGACGACTCGCAGGTGGTGCCGTCGATTACCCTCTCGAAGGAGATCCAGGAGGAGCACTTCGAGGGGACCGGGTTTAACCCGGAGGGACCCCCGGGGCAGGAGGGCCAGACCCCCCCCGCCTACAAGGATCTTTCCAACCTGGTCGGCAAGTACGACCAGTCTTCGCTCATCCAGAACGAGGTGGTCAACAAGAAGAACATCTACGAAGAAAAGAGCCCTTGGAGCATCAGCAGGATCACTGCGGGCGTGGCTATTGATGGAGTGTGGCGCCGGGTATACAATGAAAAAGGACAGCCGGTGCTCAAGCCCGACGGCAGCCTGGAACGGGAGTACGTCCCCGTGAGCGAGGAGGATCTGAAGAAGGCCGAAAGCCTCATCCGGGACGCCATCGGGTTCAGCCGCGACCGAGGAGATTCCGTCACGGTGGAGCACATCCAGTTCGACCGGATGGCGCAGTTTTCGGCCGAGGACTCGGAGTTCCGGCGCCGGCAGCAGGTTCGCACGACCATCATCTCCGTGCTGATCGGCATCGGCGCGATCATCTTTTTCATCATCCTGTACAGGCTCATCGCCAAGGAGATGGAACGCCGCCGGCGCCTGCGCGAAGAGGAGCTGGCGCGGCAGCATCAGGCCATGCGCGAGGCTGCGTTGAGGCGGGCGGAGGAGGAGGCTCCGGAGGTGGAGCTGTCCGTGGAAGAACGGGCCCGCATGGAGATGCAGGAGAACGCCGTGAACATGGCGCGGGAGCATCCCGAGGACGTGGCCCAGCTGATCCGAACCTGGTTGCTGGAGGAGTAGCCGATGGCCAAGAAGGAGACCCTTTCGCCCACGCTTCCGCCGGGCAAGAAGGCGACCCGCGGGGCCGGCGGCCCCAAGAAACAGCTGACCGGGCGCCAGAAGGCGGCCATCTTTATCATCACCCTCGGGCACGAGATCGCGGCCGAGATCTTCAAGCACCTAAGGGACGACGAAATCGAGCAGCTGACCTTCGAGATCGCCCGCAACGAGCATATCGACCCGGCCGACCGGGACCAGGTGCTGATGGAGTTCCAGGAGCTGATGATGGCCCAGGACTTCATCGCCACCGGCGGCATCGAGTACGCCCGGGAGCTCCTCGAGAAGTCCGTGGGCAGCCAGAAGGCGGTGGATATCATCAACCGCCTGACCAGCTCCCTGCAGGTCAGGCCCTTCGACTTTATTCGACGCACCGATCCGGCGCACCTGTTGAACTTCATCCAGCAGGAGCATCCCCAGACCATCGCCCTCATCCTGGCGTACCTGGAGCCCAACAAGGCCTCGGTCATCCTGGGCAGCCTGCCCACGGAGGTGCAGTCCGACGTGGCCAAACGCATCGCCACCATGGACCGCACCTCTCCCGAGGTGCTTCGGGAGGTGGAGCGGGTCCTGGAGAAGAAGCTCTCGACCCTTTCCTCCGAGGACTACACGGCCGCCGGCGGCGTGGAGAGCATCGTGGAGATTCTGAACCTGGTCGATCGCTCCACGGAGAAGGGGATCATCGAGCGCCTGGAAGAGGAAGACCCGGAGCTGGCCGAGGACATCAAGAAGCGGATGTTCGTGTTCGAGGACATCGTCCTGCTGGACGACCGGGCGATCCAGAAGGTCCTGCGGGAGGTGGACACCACCGAGCTGGCCAAGGCCCTCAAGGCGGTCGACTCGGAGGTGCAGGACAAGATCTTCCGCAACATGTCCAAACGCGCCGCCACCCTGCTCAAGGAGGACATGGACTACATGGGCCCGATCCGTCTGAAGGACGTCGAGGAGGCCCAGCAGCGCATCGTGTCCATCATCCGCAAGCTGGAAGAGCAGGGAGAGATCGTGGTGGCCCGCGCGGGCGAGGACGAGCTGGTCGTCTAGAGCGAAGAGAGGGGCCATGGCCAAGAACGTGTTCAGAGCAGACGAGATCCTCTACCAGTCCCGCAAGGTCTTTATCGAGCCGCCCAGGCTCGAGGCGGAGCAGCCCGTGGAGGAGGTCGAGTCTCTCGAGGAGTATTCGGGCCCCACGGTGGAGGACCTGAGGCAGGAAGCCGAGGTCTTCAAGGCCCGCTGGGAGGACGAGAAGGCCGCCATGGTGGCCGCCGCCCGGGCGGAGGCCGAGAAGATCACCAAGGAAGCCGAGAAGGCGGCCTTCGACGAAATCAAACGCAAGAACAACCAGGCCCAGAAGATCCGCCAGGAGGCCGAGGACGAAGCCAAGGGGATCCTGGAGGAGGCCAAGCGCAAGGCCGAGGCCCTGGAGTCGGAAATCCAGAGCAAGGTCGACCAGGTCGAGCGGGAGGCCTACGAGAAGGGGAGCCTTCAGGGCAGGGAGAGCGGGTTCCAGGAGGGGCGGGCCGAGGTGGAGCGCCTGGTGGAGACCCTTCACCGGATCATCTCCGCGGCCATCGAGAAGCGCAACCAGATCATCGAGGAGTCGGAGACCCAGGTCATCAACCTGGTCCTCTTGATCGCCAAGAAGGTCATCAAGGTGATCTCCGAAAACCAGAAGAACGTGGTGATCAACAACGTGGTACAGGCCCTTCGCAAGCTCAAGAGCCGTGGGGACGTGGCCATCCGCGTCAACCTGGCTGATCTGGAGCTGACCTCGGCGCACATCAGCGATTTCATGAAGATGGTCGAGAACCTGAAGTCCGTGACCGTCTTGGAGGATTCGACGGTGGATCGGGGCGGGTGCATCATCGAGACCGATTTCGGTCAGATCGACGCCCGGATCTCGTCACAGCTGCACGAGATCGAGGAAAAGATCCTCGAGCTCATGCCGATCCGCTCCAAAGGAGAGAGCTAGGGCAGGGGCAGATCCGCGAGGCCCATCGTCAGTCGGGAGGGGAGCGAATGGGACTGTTTGACAAGTACGCGACCGCACTTCAGGCCATAGATCCGATCAAGTACACGGGGGTCGTCACCAAGGTCCAGGGCGGGCTCATCGTCGAGAGCCTGGGGCCCAGGGCGGTGGTGGGGGAGCTGTGCCAGATCGTGCTGCCGCATTCCCGGCGCCTGATCTGGGCGGAGGTCGTGGGGCTCAAGGACAAGATCGTCCAAATCATGCCCTACGACGAAATGGAGGGCATCGAGGTCGGCGCCCGGGTCATCGCCATGGGCGAACACCTGTCCGTGCCGGTCTCCGACCGGCTCCTGGGCCGGGTTCTCGACTCGATGGGCAAGCCGATCGACGGGCAAGGGGACATCGGCTCCTCGCTCTGGTACCCGATCTTCCAGGATCCCCCGGATGTGCTGCGGCGCAGGAGGATCCGGGAGAAGATCGCCACCGGGATCCGTTCGATCGACGCCCTGGTCACGGCGGGCAAAGGCCAACGCATGGGGATCTTTTCGGGGAGCGGGATCGGCAAGTCTACCCTCCTGGGTATGATCGCCCGCAACACCTCCGCGGACGTGAGCGTCATCGCCCTGATCGGCGAGCGGGGCCGCGAGGTGCGGGAGTTCATCGAGAACGATCTGGGCCCCGAGGGTCTGGCGCGGTCGGTGGTCGTGGTGGCCTCGTCCAACAAGCCGCCGCTGGCCAGGATCCGGGGCGCCTACGTGGCCACGGCCATCGCGGAGTACTTCCGGGACCAGGGCAGGGACGTGATGCTGCTGTTCGACTCGGTGACCCGCTTTGCCCGCGCACAGAGGGAGATCGGGCTGGCCATCGGGGAGCCGCCCGCCAACCGCGGGTATACGCCCTCGGTGTACAGCCTGCTGCCCAAGCTGCTCGAGCGGGCCGGGACCTCGCCGCGGGGCACGGTGACCGGCTTCTATTCGGTGCTGGTCGAGGGGGATGACCTGGACGAGCCCATCTCCGACGCCGTGCGGGGGATCCTGGACGGGCACATCGTCCTGAGCCGCAGCCTGGCGCAGCGCAACCACTACCCCGCGGTGGATGTGCTTGCCTCCATCTCCCGCCTGGCCACCCAGGTCACCGGGCCGAGCATCAAGCAGGCGGCGGGCCGGATGCGGCGGCTCCTGGCCGCATACCGGGAGGCCGAGGACCTGATCAACGTGGGGGCGTACGTGGAGGGCTCCAGCGCCGAGATCGACGAGGCCATCGCCAGGATGCCGGAGATCAACGCCTTCCTGACCCAGGCTATCGAGGAAGGCTTCGAGATCCAGGAGATCTTCCGGCGCATGGGCGAGATCGTGGGGGTGCCGATCCCCGAGGAGGAGCTGGGCAGTGAAGCGCTTTCGCTTTCGCCTCGAGCCGCTTCTACGGCTTAGGGCGCACCGGGAGCAGGAGTGGCTGAACAAGCTCGCGGAGGCGGCCGGGCACTGCGTGCGGGTCAACCGGAATCTGCGGGAGAACTCGAGCGCCGCCTCCGAGGCGTTCCAGACGGATTTCCGGAAGGAGCGCAGGGTGGACCTCTCCCTGCTGATGTACCGGGAGCAGTACCTCGCGCGGCTGGGGATCGAACGCCGCCGCCTGGAGGAGGAGCTGCGGGAACGCATGGCGCGCAAGGAGGAGGTACAGCAGAAGTACCTGGAGGTTTCGCGGGACCGCAAGATCCTGGACAAGCTCAAGGAGCGCCGGGGTCAGGAGTTCTACCGGGACCAGAAGACGGAGGAGTTCAAGGCCATGGACGACATCAGCTCCAGCCGCTATGTCCGGGCGCGGCTCGAGCAGGGGTGATGCAGGGGGGAAGGAGGTACACGGATTGGCAGAGTACAGCCCTGTGGGCGCGGGGTTCCGCATCCTGATCCTGATCCTGCTGGTGATCGTGATCGGCCTCGGCGGCCTGGTCTGGTTCGACTACCTGGGGGTCCTGGATGCCCGGGAGACCCTGGCTCCGCTGTTCCGGCTGGTGCGCCGGCAGGAAGCGCAGGTGGACGCCGAGGACCCGCTGCTCCTGGAAAAGGAACGGCTGGCCAAACAGATCGAGGCCCTGGCCCTCAGGTCCGAGGAGCTCGCCGCCCGGGAGCAGGAGATCGAGAGCCGGGAGGCGGAGCTCGGGCAGAAGATCGAACAGCTCCAGAGCCGGGAGCAGGCCCTCGACGATCGGGAAAAAGTGTTCATCGAGCGGGTTGAGGCTTTCGACAATAGAAGAGACAACCTGAGGCAGAACGCCGACTATCTGGTTGGCATGCCGCCGGAGAACGCGGTCAAGATTCTGCTCGAGATGGAGGACCAGCAGGTGATCGATCTGTTCCGCATGGCAGAAGAGCAGGCCCAGGCCGCCGGAGAGATGTCGATGGTGGCGTACTGGCTGTCCCTGATGCCCGCCGACAGAGCGGCAGCGCTCCAGCGGAAGATGGCGAGAAAGACGGGAGGTTAGGGTTGCTGGTAGGCTTTCCTTTCCCAGGGGCGCACCGAGGTTCCTCCGGGGCGCCCGCCGCGGAGCTTCTTGCCGCGGCGGCCAGTCCGCCGGGAGGCAGGGACCTGCTGCTCGACGCGTCCCCGAACCTGGCAGAGCCCGAGGGATACTCGTCGCGCTTTGCCCGCATGCTCGAGGAGGAATCCCGGCGCCTGGAAGAGCGGGACGCTGCTCTGGGCGCCGAGCCGCGGCCGGAGCCCCGGGAGGCCGCGCGCCGCGGGCCCTCGCCGAGCGAGGAGCCGGGGCGGGAACAAGCCCCTCGCGAACAGGCGTCCGAGCAGGGGGCGCGGCGTGCGAAGACACCCCGCGAGGAGACCGAAGGCGGGGAGAGCCCCACCGAGGACGCGCGGCGCACGGGCCGAGCGGAGAGCGGGGCGGGCGAGCGGGCGCGCAGGCTCCGGGCCGAGGCCGGGGGCGACGGTGCCTCACAGGAGGCATCCGAGGCTGCCGGGCAGAGCGGGAAGGAGGCCGGGGTCACCGGCGCCGGGGAGCAGGGCAGGCCGGGCGCAGGGCGCATCGGCGCCAAGGGTTCGGGCAGGCACGGAGCGTCGGGCAAACCCGGAGCGTCGGGCAGGCCCGGAGCGTCGGGCAGGCACGGAGCTGTCGACCTGGCTGCCGTCCTGGCCGCAGCGGCTGGGCACGCCGTGTCCCCGGGGACCGGAGAGGGCCGGGCGGCCGGCCGGGAGGAAGCGCGCCGGGCTCTCGGCGTCCATGCGAATCCCCGCGAGCTGGGCGCGGAGAAAGAGGGCGTGTCTCCAAGGGGCGGGTCCGATCGCCCCGTCGCGGGCAGAGGGGGAGCGCGGCTCGTGGTCCTGGACCTGCGGGAAGGGGGCGGCGGGAGCGGCGAGGCGGTACCGGGCAGGAGTGAGACCGCCGGGCGGGAGCTCTCGGGGATCGAGGAGGCCCGCAAGAACCCGGCGGCAGGGGAAGGGGACTTCCTGGCCCTGCTGAAATCCGAGGGCGGCGAGAGGAGCCTGGCCGGAGCCGGCCAGAGCGGGGAAGCCCAGAAGGGGAGCCCCTCCCTGCGGAGCTTCCAGGAGCGCCTGGTCCCCGAGGTCGTGCGCCACGCCGGGATCGTCCTGAAGGAAGGGGGCAGCGGCGAGATCCGTCTGCTCCTCAAGCCCGAGAGCCTGGGAGCGATCCGCATCCGCCTGTCTCTGGGGGAAAGCAGTTTAGAAGGGCGGATTGTTGTCGAGAATAATACTGTAAAGGACTTGATGGAAGCGAGCCTCGAGCACCTCAAGCAGGCGCTTCGGGAGGGGGGCTTCCACAGCGCCAGCCTGGAGGTGGCGGTGAACAGCCGTCAAAACGGCCACCAGGCCGAGGGCTCGGCCCCGCTGCCGCGGGTGGAAGGGCCGGGTCCGCGGGAATTGGAGGCGGCCGTGCCGCCGCTTCTGGAGGCGATCGCCCTGGAGCCTTCACGGATCAATCTGTTCGTATAGGAGACCGAGGGACGGACATGGATATCAGCACCGCGATTTCTGCCGAAGATCTCCTTTCCCTGACCAGCCGGGTGGATTCCTTCAACAAGAGTCTCAGCCCGAACCGGGAGGCAAGCAGGAGCCTGGGCAAGGACGACTTTCTCAAGATCCTGCTGACCCAGTTGACCCATCAGGACCCCACCAAGCCCCTGGAGGACCGGGAGTTCGTGGCCCAGATGGCCCAGTTTTCGACCCTCGAGCAGATGAGCAACATGAACGGGGAGATGGCCAAGGTGCTGGCAGTGCTGGCCCGTAGCCAGGCAGTCACGCTCCTGGGCAAGACCGTGGAGATCGTCAACGGCGATCAGTCGATCACCGGAACGGTCGAGGAGGTGGCGGGAACCGAGTTTCCGCAGATTCGGGTCGACGGCCGCTACTACGACGTTTCTCAGGTCGTGAGCGTGACGGAACGGTAGAGGAGGATCGCACCATGATGCGTTCGCTTTATTCTGGTGTTTCCGGACTGCAGAACCACCAGATCCGAATGGACGTGCTGGGCAACAACATCGCCAACATCAACACCACCGGCTTCAAGAAGGGAAGGGTGAACTTCCAGGACATGCTCTCTCAGACCATGTCGGGAGCCGCCAGACCCACCGAGGAGGTCGGAGGGGTGAATCCCAAGCAGATCGGCCTCGGCATGATGGTCGCCTCGATCGACACGATTCACACCCAGGGCTCCCTGCAGTCCACCGGGGTCATGACCGACGTGGCGGTCCAGGGAGAAGGCTTCTTCATCCTCGAGGACGGGCAGAAACGCTTCTACACCCGGGCGGGGGCCTTCGGGCTGGACTCCGACGGCCTGCTGGTGAACCCGGCCAACGGGATGAGGGTCCAGGGCTGGCAGGCGCAGACCGTGGCCGGGGAAGCCATCGTGAACGTGGCCTCCGACCTGACGGACCTGGTGATTCCGGTGGGGGACAAGGACCCGGCCTCGGCCACGACGGAGATCCAGTTTGCCTGCAACCTCGACAAGCGCACCCCGGAGATCCCGCCGGAGGCCACGGAGGAGACGATCATCGAGGGGACCTGGTCCACCAGCTTCGACATCTATGACTCCTTCGGCACCGTGCACCAGCTGCAGGTCAACTTCACGAAGGTGCCGGGGATCACCAACCGCTGGCAGGCGGAGGTCGTGGTCGACCCGGCCGCCGAGACTCCCACGAACACCCTGGTGGAGGTGGGCGCCGCCAACAACGCGGACAACCTCTTCTTCGTGGATTTCGACAACCTGGGAAGCCTGGCCGCCGTGCTGGACGCCCAGGGGGACACCGTCGGGGAGGGGCAGCTCCAGGTCCAGGTTTCTTTCGACGTGCCCGAAGCCACGATCCCTCCCGGAGAAGCAGCCGTCCGCCAGCTGTTCAACCTCAACCTGGGGGAGGTGGGGTCGTACCGGAATGCGGTCACCCAGTTCGCCGAGAAGAGCTCGACCAAGGCGATCGTACAGGACGGCTATCCCATGGGGTACCTGGAGAGCTTCAAGATCGACCAGTCCGGCGTGATCACCGGGGTCTACTCCAACGGCACCAACCGGCTCCTCGGGCAGATCGCCCTGGCCTCCTTCACCAACCCGGGGGGGCTGGAGAAGGAGGGGGAGAACACCTACGTGGTGTCCAACAACTCCGGGGATGCCAGGGTCGACCCGGCGGGGATCGCGGGCAAAGGCAAGATCATCGCTGGGACTCTGGAAATGAGCAACGTGGACCTGGCCGAGCAGTTCACCGACATGATCGTGACCCAGAGGGGCTTTCAGGCCAACTCCCGTACCATCACCACCTCGGACCAGATGATCCAGGAGCTGTTGACCCTCAAACGATAAGCGGGCATGGAGGAGATGACGGTCGGTGAGAGGCCGGGGGTAGGATGATCGAGGTCACGACGCTGGGAGGCAGGCGCTACTACGTGAATCCGCACCAGATCGAG